>JAEZBU010000190.1 GCA_023426855.1 Pseudomonadota bacterium
GCGCAGATCGTCTACGCCAAGACGATCACCGAGACCGACGTCTATATGTACGCTGGCGTAACCGGTGATTTTTCGCCCAATCACATCGACGAAGCCTACATGAGCGAAGGCCGTTATGGTCATCGCATCGCGCACGGCACGCTGATGATGGGTCTGATGTCGGCGGCTTCGGCGCGGCTTCGCCTTGGACGCACGGTCTCCCTGGGTTACGACCGCGTGCGGTTCACGGGCGCGGTGCTATTCGGCGACACGATTACCACGACCTACACGCTGACCAGTATCGATCGCGAGAAGCGGCGCGCCTATGCCGACGTTCAATGTGTCAATCAGAACGGCAAGGTGGTCGCGGTAGCAACCAACGTACGCGCATGGGTGGACTGATGAGCGGTGACGACATTCTGCTGGTCGAGGAGCGCGGCACGACCGCGATTCTCACGCTCAATCGCCCGCAGGTTCAGAATGCGATTTCGAAGGCGCTTGCCGAGACCATCGACGCGACGCTGCAAACCATAGGCAAGCGCAAGGACATTCGCGTGGTGGTCATCACCGGCGCGGGCGAGAAGGCGTTTTCGGCGGGAACCGATCTGAAAGAGCGTCGCGGCCTGTCGGCGGATGGCAAATGGGAGCAGGCCGGAGCTTTGCGTCGCGCCAATGATACCATCTGGAATCTGCCGCAGCCGGTGATCGCGGCGATCCAGGGCTGGTGTCTCGGCGGTGGTTATGAGATCGCGCTCAACTGCGATATCCGCATCGCATCACGGACGGCGAAGTTCTCCTGGCCGGAAATGCAGCTTGGTGCCTATCCTGGCGGCACCGCTGGCGTGATGTTCCCGCGGCTGGTCGGCCGGGCGCGCGCGAAAGAGATGTTTTTCACCGCCCGTAAAGTCACGGCCGAGGAAGCGCTGACGCTGGGCATCATCGAGCGGCTGGTCGAACCCGGCGAGCATCTGCAGGCGGCGATCGCGATGGCTGAGGAAATTGCCACCAACTCCAGTCCGCTTGGCGTGGCGGCGGTCAAGCGCATGGTCAATCTCGGAACCGACATGAGCGTCGGCGAGGCGCATGCGCTGAACGATATTCTTCGTCGTCCGCTGGAGGGCACCAAGGATTACGAGGAGGGCATCACGGCATTCTTCGAGAAGCGTAAGCCGGTCTGGCGCGGCGAATAACCGGCCGATACCGGGCGTGTGCATACGACGCTGTGTCGGATAGCCTTGATGGATACCGGATGCTATGGGCGCGCGATACAAGATGAATCTGCGCATGCCGGGATAGGTCTGCGCTGCGGGAAAGGCCGCAAGATGCTGCAAAAGATCGATACGTCGCCGCTGCACGAGCGCGTGTATCATCAGATCAAGCGCGCCATTCAGGCTGGGCTTTATGCCCCTGGGCAGTCTTCCAACTACGCGCAAATCGCCAAGGAGATGGGCACCAGCATCATGCCGGTCCGCGAAGCGCTGAACCGGCTGGCCGCCGAGCGCGCGGTCGATATTCTGCCGAAGCGAGGTGTCGTCATTCCAACGATGACGGCGGAGAAGTTCGCCGAGCTCGGCCGTATCCGCCTGAACCTGGAGGGCATGGCGGCGGAGATGGCAGCCAGTGCGGTGACGCCGGCGGATATCGAGACACTGGAACGGATGGATGCGAATATGGTCGTCCTCTACGACAAGGGCGACCCATGGGAGGACTATGTCCTCACCAACTACGACTTCCATTTCCATGTCTACGGCATCAGCAAGCCGCAGGTGTTGTTGCCGATCATTCAAAGTCTGTGGCTTCAGTCCGGCCCGCTGCGCAATGTCTACAAGGACGTTGGCATCATGAAAAATGGCAATCGGCATCGCAACATCATCGCCGCGTTGCGCCGGAAGGATCCGGCAAGGGCGCGGGCGACTGTGCAAGCGGATCTCTCTGCCGGGTTTGCCTTTATGTGCAAGGCGCGCGGCTGGAAAATCGGTTTCTGAATAGCAGGACATAAACCGCCATAAGAGCGGCATTCGTGATGGATTACGGAGGAAACAGCATGACAGGGCAGCAAATGCCGGTGGGGTTCATTGGTCTGGGGCTGATGGGCTTTCCGATGATGGAACGTCTGCTGGCGGCCGGCCATCCGGTGACGGTATGGAACCGTTCGGCTGAGAAGGTTGCGCGGGCTGAGGCTGCTGGCGCGAAAACCGTCGCCACACCTGCCGATGTGGCGCGGGCTGCCGATATCATCATTACCTGCGTGACGGACGACAGCGCCGTCAACGATATCGTATTCGGCGCCAACGGCATTGCGTCGGCGGCAACGGATCAGAAAGTTCTGGTCGATTGTTCGACCATCAGGCCGGCCGCTGCGCGTCAGATGGCGGAGCGGCTGCGCAGCGAAACGGGCATGGCCTGGATCGATGCGCCGGTGACGGGGGGCGTCGTCGGCGCGCGTGCCGGTAAGCTGGTGATCATGGCCGGCGGCGAGGAGGCCGAGATCGAGCGCGTGCGGCCGGTGATGGCGGCCGTGTCGCAGAGCTTCAAGCGGATGGGGCCGCAAGGTGCGGGTCTCGTCACCAAGCTTTGCAATCAGGTGATCGTGGCGTGCGGAAAAGTCGTGCTGTCGGAAATGCTGTTGCTGGCGCAGAACGGTGGTGTCGATGGCGCGGCGATCCCGGATGCGCTGCGCAACGGTTCGGCGGATTCCACGCAGTTGCAGCGCGAAGCGCCGCGCATGGTGGCACGCGATTTTGACGTGCCACATGGGTCCGCGGCGACCATGCTGAAGGACCTCGGCATCATTAGTGAATTCGCGCAGGACGTCGGCGGAACGATGACGCTGACCGGTATGGTGCATGAGATGTTTCGCGCCCACATCGCAGCCGGCAACGGCGGCCGGGACTCGACCTCGGTGTTCGAGGTCGTTGAGCAGAAATGGAACGCGCGCTGACGGAGCTGCTGGCAGCGCGACGATCCTCAGCTCTCCATGCGATTTCAGCAAACAGACAGTGCCGACAAGTGTCGGCAGACGGGCGCGTGCGCCAACGGTGGCCCGATGCGTAGGAACAACGGCGTCGCCGCGCGGATGGAAAATCATCCGTTAATAAATATAATATGCGTAAATCAAAGATTGTGGGCGCGGACGAATCAGGTTTTAGTCATTTTTGTCGCAATGACCTAGTTCGCGTGGGGGCGAACGGTGGGAGGGCCGGAGGCCGGGAGGTTCGCGGGTTCAGCGCGACTGAAATCGACAGCTAACCTGAGGACAATCTCACATGAAACGCATGTTGGGGGCCGCCGCCGCGTGCCTCATCGCGACCGCTTTCGGTATCGGCGCTGCAAATGCGCAGACATCGACGACGCCGCAGGATCTCGATGTTTCAATAACCATTACCAATTCTTGCTCGGTATCCAACGTGGTGCCTGTCGCGTTCGGCAGCCATGGCAGCCTGGCTTCGGAAGTCACCGCAGCTGGTTCGGTTGACGTCAATTGCACGACGGATCTGCCTTATGAGGTTGCGCTCGACGCTGGTGATGGCGACGGTGCAACGATTTCGAACCGCCTCATGACGGGGGCGGACGACGAGACCATCGCCTACTCACTTTATAAGGATGATCTCCACACAGAGGTATGGGGTGACGAGGAGGCCGCATTGCTGGAAGGCACCGGCACGGGCGTGGCTGTGACACACACGATCTACGGGCGTGTCGGTCAGCAGACGACGCCGGTAGCTGGTGCATATTCAGACACCGTCGCCGTCGTGGTCAGCTATTGAGCCTGGACTGACAAGAATGCGCGCAACCTTCACATGTTTGGCGGCACTCATCGGAATGATGGGCGCTGAGGCTGCGGAGGCTGCGTCGCTCCGCGTTTCTCCGGTGACGCTGGATCTGCGCATGCCGCGCGGTTCCGCGACCA
>JAEZBU010000208.1 GCA_023426855.1 Pseudomonadota bacterium
TGAAGCAGTTGCCGCTTGTGCTGACGCGCATTTCCGAAATCTGCGGCGGTCATGGCTTGCGCGTCGCCAATATCTTCCACGCCGGCGACGGCAACCTGCACCCGCTGATCCTCTACAATGCCAATGACCCCGCCGAGGTCGAAAAGGCGGAACTCGCGGGCGCCGATATTCTCAAGCTGTGCGTCGATGTCGGTGGCTGCCTCACGGGCGAGCACGGCGTCGGCATCGAAAAGCGCGACCTGATGCGCCACCAATACAATGAGGTCGATCTCACCGTGCAGATGCGGATCAAGACGATCTTCGATCCCGAATGGCTGCTCAATCCGGCCAAGGTGTTCCCGCTGAATGACAAGCTGGAAGCCGGCGCGGGCGTACGCGGAGGGCAGGCATAATGGTCGCTACTGCCCGTCCCGCCGCTGAGTGGGAACTCGCCAGCCTGATCGTCAACGCCGCCGAACGCGGCCGTCCGGTCGAAGTCGCAGGGGCTGGCACCAAGCGCGGCGTCGGCCGCGCTGTCGATGCGTCTGTCGTCATCTCGACCACCGGCATGAACGGCATCACGCTGTATGAGCCGACCGAACTCGTCATGTCGGCGCTGGCTGGTACGCCGGTCGCCAAGGTTGAAGCGGAACTGGCAGCGCGTGGCCAGATGCTGCCGTTCGAGCCGATCGACCTCGGCCCGGTAATGGGACAGGAGGCAGGACGCGGCACCATCGGCGCGGTTTTTGCCACCAATCTCTCCGGCGCGCGCCGCGTCGCGACGGGAGCCGCACGCGATCATCTGCTCGGTGTACGCGCCATCAACGGTCGCGGCGAGACGTTCAAGTCCGGCGGTCGCGTGCTGAAGAATGTCACCGGTTATGACGTTGCGCGTGGTCTGGCGGGAAGCTGGGGCACGCTGGCGGTGATGACGGAAGTCACCTTCAAGGTGGTGCCGCGGCCGGAGCGGACCGCGACGCTGATTTTCTCCGGCCTGACCGATGAGATCGCCGCCGAAGTCATGTGCAAGGCGATGGCGACGTCGTATGAGGTGTCCGGCGCGGTGCACTTGCCGGCTGACATGGTGGCGCGGCTGAGGACAGCCGACGTTGCCGCGCCCGATACCGCCATCACCGCGCTGCGCATCGAGAATCTCGCCACGTTCGTGGGCCACCGCTGCGGCAAGCTGATCGAAAGCCTTGCGGTCTACGGCACCGCGAGCCTGATCGACGAGGCGAAGTCGCTGTCGTTCTGGGAGGAACTGCGTCAGCTCTCGGTGCTGCAGGAAAGCACCAAACCGCTGTGGCGAATCTCGACCACGCCGCTGGCCGGCCCCAAGGTGGTGACCGCCATCAGCCGCTATATGAAGGTCGAGGCCTTCTACGATTGGGCTGGCGGACTGATCTGGCTGCAGGTGCCGGAGTCGGCTGATGCCGGTGCCACTGACATCCGTCGCGTGATTGCGCAGCACGGTGGGCATGCCACGCTGATCCGTGCCGATGAGCAAGTGCGCGCGGCCGTGGGTGTGTTCCAGCCGCTCGAACCGGGCATCGACCGTCTGAGCCGCAGATTGAAGGCGACGTTCGATCCGGCCGGTGTGCTGAATCCGGGTCGCATGTACGCTGCTGTTTGAGCCTGCCGAAAGCGGGACACGAGGACTTATGCAAACGAACTTCACGCCACAGCAGCTCGCCGATCCGCGCATCGCGGAGGTCGATTCCATTCTCCGGCGCTGCGTCCACTGCGGGTTCTGTACCGCCGTGTGCTCGACCTATGTCCTGCTCGGCGATGAGCGCGATTCTCCGCGCGGCCGCATCTACATGATGAAGGACATGTTCGAGCAGGAGGCGGATGCCAGCCCTGAGATCGTGCATCATGTCGATCGCTGCCTGTCGTGCCTGTCGTGCATGACGACCTGCCCTGGCGGCGTGGACTACATGCATCTGGTCGATCGCGCGCGCGTCCACATCGAGGAAACCGGCCAGCGTTCGTTCAAGAGCCGTCTGGTGCGCCGGATGCTGGCGGAAGTCGTGCCATATCCGAACCGCTTCCGCATGGCGCTGAAGGCTGCGCCGCTCGGCGCGCCATTCACCGGCGTGATGCGCCGCGTGGGCCTGAAAGAGCTGGCGGCGATGATCGAGCTGGCGCCGAAGAAGGCCGTCGGAACGCCCAAATACAACGGCCCCGGCACGGCGGCGACGCATGGCGAACGCAAGGGCCGGGTGATCATGCTGGCCGGGTGCGCGCAGCAGGTGCTGCGTCCGGAGATCAACGACGCAACCATTCGCCTGCTGGCGCGGCGCGGCGTTGACGTCGAAGTCGCGGCCGGCTCGGGCTGCTGCGGCGCGCTGGTGCATCATATGGGCCGCGAGGCCGAGGCGATCGAGTTTGCTAAGCGCAACGTCGATGCGTGGTCAAAGCTGATCAGCCGCGGACAGGTCGATGCCATCGTCATCAATGCGTCGGGCTGCGGTACGACCGTGAAGGATTACGGGCATATGCTGGCTGGCGTCGAAGGCTACGCCGAACGTGCCAAGCAGATCGCCGATCTCACCAAGGATGTGACGGAGTTTCTGTCCGAATATGATCTCGGCCCGCCGAAGCGCTGGTCATCGCTACGGGTGGCCTATCATTCCGCCTGTTCGATGCAGCACGGCCAGCGCATCACCGAGGAGCCGAAGCAGCTACTGCGCGATGCGGGCTTCACCGTGATGGATGTGCCGGAGGGGCATATCTGTTGTGGCTCGGCTGGAACCTACAACATCCTGCAGCCCGATCTCGCGCGTGAGCTTCGTGACCGCAAGGTCAATAACATCCTGTCGACAAAGCCGGATCTGGTGGCGGCTGGAAACATCGGCTGCATTTCGCAGATCGGACCGGGTATGGACGTGCCGATCGTGCACACCATCGAACTGCTGGATTGGGCTTACGGCGGGCCGGTGCCGCGCGGGCTGGAGGCGTTCGAGGAATTCGTCAGCGACGTGCCGGAGCCACAGAGGCCGAAGCGTTCGGTTCAGGACTACCTGCGGGCCTGACCGTTGGTCGCGCTTTGCTGATCACGCGGCGGCTCCTATCTTTTCGTCAGTCCTGGATCGCAGTCGTTCGATCCAGGCGACCCAACCTCAGAGACAGCCCGCGCCGTGGACCTCACCATCCCCGATTTTTGTCTCGTTGCCGTCGTGGCGTTGCACGAGCCGGAGGCCGAGGATTTCCTGCGGCAGCATTTCGCGCCGGATGAGATCGTGCCTGTGCGGTCGGTGGATTGGCCCGACAAGGTTTCGGAGAAGCTTGCTCGCCGCGAACTTGTGGCGATCAACGGCAGCGGCATGTCATCGGCTGATCGCACGGTTCTCCTGCGTTGCGCGAAAAAGGCATACGCGCGCGGCGTCGCCATCGTGATTGCGGATCGCGGCAAATTCGGCGCGCAGGCAACGCGCGGATTGGAGCGGCTGGGGTTCCGCGCCGTGCACACGGTGCGGATAGAGGATGTGCCCCATGTCCGCATTGCCCGGGAGAGATTGCCGGTCGATCTGCGCCACGAGCATGGGTCGTTCGACATCATTGGCGACGTGCATGGCTGTGCCGACGAGCTGGAGTTGCTGTTGGCGCGGCTGGGTTATCGTGTCGCTTTAGAAGGCGAGGGCGCGAACCGGGTGGCGCACGTCGAAGCCCCGGCCGGACGCCGCGCGATCTTCGTCGGTGATTTCGTCGATCGCGGACCGCGGTCGCCCGACGTCATGCGGATCGTCATGGCACTGACGGCGCGTGGCGAGGCACTGAGCGTTCCCGGCAATCACGATGCGAAATTCCTGCGCTGGCTGTACGGAAACAACGTTCAGCTCACGCACGGCCTCGACCGCACTGTGCGGCAGTTCCTGGGTGAAGGAATTCCGTTCCGACACGCAGTCCGCGACTTCTTTACGCGATTGCCCAACCACCTCTGGCTGGAGGGCGGGCGGCTGGTCGTGGCGCACGCCGGCATCAAGGAGGACATGATCGGCCGCAATGCCCATGGGGTGCGCGAATTCTGCCTGTATGGCGATACGGACGGCGATAAGGACGATGCCGGCCTTGCCGTCAGGTATCATTGGGCCGTCGATTACGCCGGACAGACAGCCATCGTCTATGGCCACACGCCGCTGGCAGAGGTGGCCTGGGTCAACAACACGCTGTGCGTCGATACCGGGTGCTGTTTTGGCGGCGCACTCACTGCGCTCAGGTGGCCGGAGCGGGAAGTCGTGTCGGTCCCGGCGAAAGAAGTCTACGCAACTCGTGGGCGACCCTTCGGCCATCCTGGATTGCGACCACGGTAAAGTGATCAATAGGTCATTTCAGGCCCGATTGACCAATTTTGAGGCACGTGACTAGGTGGGCGCGCGATAAAACACACCATAACTGGGGGTTCATGATGCAATCGGGATCGCAGGATCTAGTCGCTCTAATCGGACGAATTCTCGTCGTCGGCCTGTTTCTTGTCGGCGGTTGGGGCAAAATCAACGGCCTGGATGGCACTGCAGGGTATATCGCCTCTAAGAACCTGCCGATGCCGCAGGTTCTGGCAATCGGCGCCGCTGTTGTCGAGCTGGTCGCGCCTGTTCTCATCATTATCGGTTTCAAGACGCGCCTGGCAGCGCTGGTGCTCGCCGCGTTCACGCTGGCTGCCACCGTATTGTTCCATGATTTCTGGAACATCGCCGAGACCGGTCCGCGCATGCAGCAGTACATGATGTTCTCCAAGAACACGGGCATCCTGGGTGGCCTGCTGATGATAGTCGCCTTCGGAGCCGGTCGCTTCAGCATCGACGGCCGCAAGTCTTAACGCTTTCTGCGGGAACGGGCCCGGGTGCCCGTTCCTGCGCTTCGCATGATCGCCGGGACCAGCGCTTCCCGGCGCCGTGACCGATTAACATTTGCTGCACCCGCCCTTTGCCCTTGCCGCGCTGTTCGCTATAAGGCCGCAACACAAACGCTTCGGCCTTTTGAGGCACTTAACGCGACATGGCGAAACCGCAGAAAGACCAGCGGCCCGAGGCAGCTCTGCCTAAGGGCTTCCGCGACATTGAGGCGGGCGAGATCCGCGCCACGGCTGACATGCTGGGGCGGATTCGCGAGGTCTATGAAACCTATGGCTTCGAGCCGCTGGAAACGCCCGCGATCGAGTACACCGACGCGCTGGGCAAGTTCCTGCCCGATCAGGACCGGCCGAATGAGGGCGTATTCTCGTTCCAGGACGAGGACGAACGCTGGCTGTCGCTGCGTTACGATCTGACCGCGCCGCTGGCCCGTTTCGTCGCCGGAAACTTCAACAAGCTGCCGAAGCCGTTTCGCCGCTATGCTTTCGGGCCGGTCTGGCGCAACGAGAAGCCCGGTCCGGGCCGTTTCCGGCAGTTCATGCAGTTCGACGCCGATACGGTCGGCACCGACAACATCGCGGCCGACGCCGAGATCTGCATGCTGGCCGCAGACACCATGGAAGCGCTCGGCTTCCAGCGCGGCGAATACGTCATCAAGGTCAACAACCGCAAGGTTCTCGACGGCGTTCTTGAGGCGGCTGGCCTCGGCGGCGATGAGAACGCGGGACGTCGGCTGATCGTGCTGCGCGCCATCGACAAACTCGATCGGCTGGGTATCGAAGGCGTCACGGCGCTGCTCGGCAAGGGACGCAAGGACGAAAGCGGCGACTTCACCAAGGGCGCTGAACTGGCCGACGAGCAGATCGCGAAAGTGGTCCGCTATGTCGAGATCGGAACCGGTGCCAGCACGGGCGACGGCACCGCGATCGCGCAGCTCAAGGCACTGTTCAGCGACACCGAAATCGGCAAGGCGGGGCTGGCCGAACTCGATGACATCGCCAAGCTGATCGAGGCGGCCGGCTACGGCAGCGACCGCATTCGCATCGATCCGTCTGTCGTGCGCGGACTGGAATACTACACCGGCCCGGTGTTCGAGGCGGAACTGACCTTCGAGGTCAAGAACGACGACGGCCAGATCGTGCGCTTCGGCTCGGTCGGCGGCGGTGGTCGCTATGACGGGCTGGTCGAGCGTTTCCTTGGCCAGAAAGTTCCAGCGACGGGCTTTTCCATCGGCGTGTCGCGGTTGCAGGCGGCGCTTGCCACGCTGGGGCGCACGCGTGACGCCGCCGGGCGCGGGCCGGTTGTGGTGCTGGTCATGGATCGCAACGAGCTGCCGCGCTACCAGCGCCTCGCCCAGCAACTCAGGGCGGCGAAGATTCCGGCCGAGATGTACCTCGGCACGTCCGGTATGAAGGCGCAGATGAAGTACGCGGACCGCCGCGGCAGTCCGTGCGTTGTCATCCAGGGCGGTGACGAGATCGCGGCAGGCCAGGTGCAGATCAAGGACCTGATCGAAGGCAGCAGGCTGTCGGCGACGATCAGTGACGCCAAGGAATGGCGCGAAGGCCGTCCGGCGCAGTTCTCGGTTCCGGAAGCTGAACTTGTGGCGGCGGTGCAATCCGTACTCGCTCGTCACGAGCGGACATAAAGGCAGGATCGCGAGCGCGTCATGGTGGCAGAAACCGCGCGAATGTTTCAGGCGCTGGAGGCGCAGGCGCAGCGTCTCATGCAGGTCTTGACTAAGGCCGGCTATGAGGCCGTGGCGCCCGCCATCATCCAGCCGGCGGATGTGTTTCTCGACGTCATCGGCGAGAACATTCGCGCCCGTACATATGTGTTCACCGATCCGGACGGCGACGAGCTGTGCCTGCGCCCGGACCTCACGGTGCCGACATGCAGGCTGCATCTGGAACGCCACCCCGAAGGCAGCGTCAAGGCGCGCTACTGCTACAACGGTTCGACATTCCGCTTCCAGCCGGCGGGCGTGTCGGCCGCGCATCCGCGCGAGTTCCGTCAGGCTGGCATCGAATACTTTGGCGAAAGCCGCCGCGAGGAAGCCGAGGCGGAAGTCGTCGAGCTGACGCTGGAAGCCGTGACCAAGGCCGGCCTGAAGGGCTCGGCTTTGCGCATTGGTGATCTCGGCCTGTTCCATGCCTTGCTCGACGCCATCGAGATGCCTGAGCGTTGGCGTGCGCGGCTGCGCCAGCAGTTCTGGCGTCCAGACGCGTTCCGCGCCGAGTTGAACCGGCTGGTCCGCGATCCCGCGGAACTCGTCCAGGGACTGCCGGCCGATCTCGTGTCGGCGTTGGATCCCGATGATGTCGATCGCTCGGAGAACGCCGTCAGCCACTATTTGGAACGTCACAATCTCGATCTGATCGGTGCGCGGGGCGTAGGCGAGATCACGCAGGGGCTGCTGTCGATGGCAGCCGATGCTGCCGCAGATCCGCTATCCCAGGATGCCGCGGGAATGATCGAGGCCTATCTCAAGGTCCGCGCTCCGGCGCGGGCGGCGGGCGCAAGGCTCGCCGATCTCATGC
>JAEZBU010000242.1 GCA_023426855.1 Pseudomonadota bacterium
TCGATGGCACTCGCCGGCCTGATTTCGGATGACGTGCGCCAGAATATCGACGGTCTGCCGGGCCTCAAGAACCTGCCGGTTCTCGGCACGCTGTTCCGTAGCCGCGATTACATCAAGGAAGAAACCGAGCTCGTCGTGATCGTCACGCCGTACACGGTGCGCCCGGTCGCGCGTCAGCAGCTCAAGCGTCCTGATGACGGCCTGGCTCCGGCGACGGACATGAAGGCCACCTTCCTTGGTCATCTCAACCGGATTTACGGCCGCGGCGCACCCATGCCGGACGGCGGATTGAAGGGCGACTATGGCTTCATCGTCGAATAGCGGCATGCGGAGAACTCAGATGAACGCAGTCAAGGCAAAGTCGACCGCGCCGCGTGTTCGCCCGCGTACGGTTATCGCGAATATCGTGTTGACCTCTTTTCTCGTGCTCTCCGTCGGCGGGTGCATGAGCGAGCACGTGCAGGGGCCAAGGGTGGCGGGTTGGGTGACGCCCGATCCATCCGAGCGCCATCCGATCATCGTCTCGCAGCAACCGGCGACGCTG
Organism: Pseudomonadota bacterium; assembly: GCA_023426855.1. Lineage (GTDB taxonomy): Bacteria > Pseudomonadota > Alphaproteobacteria > Rhizobiales > Hyphomicrobiaceae > ZC4RG25. Next base: position 545 of record JAEZBU010000242.1, read on the forward strand.
GCGCTGAGGGTCCCGCGCGGGACGTACGGGCTGACCCCGCAGCAGCGCGCGCAGCTCTTCAGCTTCGCCGATCGCTATCGGGCGCGCGATACCGGCAACGGCAAGCTGTTGATCTCGGCGCCAAGCGGGTCGCAGAACGAAGTTGAAGCCATGGAGACCGTGCGCGAGATTCGCCACATCCTGCGCGAGGCCGGTTTTGCTGAGGCGTCGATCGGTGTCGAGGCCTACCAAGGATCGCGCAATGCGCAGCCGCCGGTTCGTATTTCCTATTTGCAGTTCGTTGCCGAAGCGCCGGAATGCGGCCATTGGGGCAGCAATCTCGCCGAAGATCCCATGAACGTCGGTACGCCCAATCTGGGCTGCGCAACGCAGGCCAATCTGGCGGCGATGGTCAGCAATCCTGCCGATCTGCTTGGTCCGCGCACTGTGACCCCACGCGCGTCGGAGTATCGCGACCAGACCTGGGCCAAGCACGTGAAGGGCGAGTCGACCATCTCCCGCAAACAGTCTGATGAGCGCGTCTCGGTACAAGGTTCGAAGTGAGGAACGAGAGATGACGAAGCACGCGCACGCTCAGATCGAACCGGAGCTGACGCTGCCAGGAAGCGGCGGCGGTGCCATGGATGACGGATCCATGCAGGATCAGTTGTCGCGCGCCCGGCCGATCCCACGGATTTCGATGCAGGCCTTTTGCGAGGGGGCCGAAACGGCTCAGGCATTGCAAAACGCCGCTGAAGACCGGCGCCTGTCGAAAGTGCACGTGAGCATTCACATGGGCGGCGCCCAGGCAGCCGTTCAGCACTACGCGACCAGCCCGACGCCCAATCTGATCGTCATCGAGTCGACGTTGCATCGCGACGGCATGCTGGCGGAGCTCGATCGCCTTGCGGAGTCGTGTGACAGCGGCACCAAGGTGATCGTGATCGGTCACGTCAACGACGTGCTGCTCTACCGCGAGCTGTTGAAGCGCGGCGTGAGCGAATATCTGATCGCGCCGGTTTCTACGCCGCAATTCATGGAAAGCGTGTCGAACCTCTACAACGATCCGCAGTCCGGCCCGGTCGGCAACATGCTGGCGTTCATCGGCTCCAAAGGTGGCGTCGGCGCATCGACGGTTTGCCACAACACGGCATGGGCGCTTTCCGAGGCGCTGAAAACGAATGTCGTGATCGCCGATCTCGATCTCGCGTTTGGCACCACCGGTCTCGATTTCAATCAGGATCCTGTTCAGGGAATCGCGGATGCGCTGGCGACCCCGGATCGTCTCGATGAAGTATTGCTGGATCGGCTGCTGACGAAATGCACCGAACATTTGAGCATCTTCGCAGCGCCCGTGGTTCTTGATCGGGATTACGACATTTCGCCCGATGCCTGCGAAGTCGTGCTCGATATCGTGCGCCAGAATGTTCCGTATGTTGCAATCGACCTTCCGCACACGTGGACATCGTGGACACGGCGCGTGTTGCTCAGCGCCGATGAAATCGTTCTGGTTTCCGCGCCGGATCTCGCCAATCTGCGCAACGCCAAGAATATGATCGATCTGCTGCGGCAATCGCGCATCAACGATAGCCCGCCGCATCTGGTCATCAATACCGCGAATATGCCCAAGCGCCCGGAAATCACCGTCAAGGAATTCTGCCAGAACCTGGACGTCAAACCCGCGGCGGTCATCGAATTCGATTGCGAAAGCTTCGGACAGGCGGCCAACAACGGCCAGATGATCGAAGAGCTGAATAAAAAGGCGAAAGCCGTTCCGCAATTCCACGAGCTGGCGTTGGCATTGGCGCACCGCAAGGACATGCGCCCCGCACCGTCGCGATCCGCTCTGGCACCGTTGCTGGAAAAGCTGAAGCTTAAGCGCTGAGGAGCCCGTGTCTCATGTTCGGTAGGCGTTCAAAGGAAGGCGATACACGCGCACCGGCGGCTCCGCAGGTGGTGGCTGTCGCTGCTCCACCACCCTCTGCCGTTTCACAGCCACAGCAGCGCCGGCCTGAGCCGGTGGCGGAGCCACCACAGCGCCGTCACTCGGAAGAATATTACGACGTCAAGACGACGGTGTTCAATGCGCTGATCGACACCATCGATCTGACGCAGCTTGCCAAGTTGGAATCCGCTGCCGCGCGCGAGGAAATCCGCGACATCGTCAGCGAGATCATCCAGATCAAGAACGTCGTCATGTCCATCGCCGAGCAGGAAGAACTGCTCGAGGACATCTGCAATGACGTTCTCGGTTACGGTCCGCTGGAACCACTTCTGGCGCGCGACGACATTGCCGACATCATGGTCAACGGCGCTGATGCGACGTTTATCGAAGTCAACGGCAAGGTGATCAAGACCGGCGTGCGCTTCGCCGATAACTCACAGCTAATGAATATCTGTCAGCGCATCGTCAGCCAGGTGGGCCGGCGCGTCGATGAATCGAGCCCGATCTGCGACGCGCGTCTGCCGGATGGCTCGCGCGTCAACGTCATTGCGCCACCACTGGCGATCGACGGTCCCACGCTAACCATTCGTAAGTTCAAGAAGGATCGGCTGACGCTTGAGCAACTCGGCAAATACGGCTCGATTTCGCCGGAAGGCCAGGTATTGCTGGAGATCATCGGCCGCGTTCGCTGCAACGTTATCGTGTCTG
>JAEZBU010000285.1 GCA_023426855.1 Pseudomonadota bacterium
CATTGGCCACCGCGCCGCCGACCGCCACGATCGGCATTTCCGCGACACCGCGCACGCCGTATGGCACATCCGGCACCGGCGTCTCGATGATCACGCAATCGATGGGCGGCACATCGAGCGACGTCGGGATGCGGTAGTCGAGCAAGCTCGCGTTGCGCAGCCGACCGTCAACACCGTAGTCGAAACCTTCCGTCAGCGCCCAGCCGATGCCCTGCACCACGCTGCCCTGCATCTGGCCTTCGATCGCGGTGGGATTGAGCGCCAGCCCTACGTCCTGGAACGCCGTATAGCGCAGCACCGTCACTTGCCCGGTCGCGGTATCGTCCTCGACGTCGCAGACGTGTACGCCGATCTCGACTCCAAGCGGCAAGCGGGTCGACACACCGCGCCCGATGACTGCGCCCTCCCCCGCCGTCGACTGCATGAGTTCGGCCAGAGAAATCGCGGCACCACCGGGCTTGCGCGTGCGGAACACGCCGCTGGCATAGTCGAGATCGTCAGGCTGCGCCTGCAGCTTTTCGGCGGCACGCTTGCGCAACTGTGCGAGCGCATCCTGCGAGGCCTGCACCATGGCGGCCGTCGTCGTGCGCGCCACGCGGCTGCCGGCGGCAACGTCGCTGTAACCGACGGACTTGGTGTCGCCCATCGCGATGAACACGTCGTCGATACCGAGCCCAAACTCCTCGGCCACGACCTGGGCCATGGTGGTGCGGGTGCCCGAGATGTCCACCGGCCCCATGGTCACCATCGGACGCCCGTCGCCGGCAATGATGATGTGCCCCGCCGACGTCATCGACGTACCGCGCCAATATCCGAGCGCCAGACCACGACCGCGCGGGAAACGGCCCGCCGGCAGCGGATCGGTCCAGCACGGATGCTTGCCGACTTCGTCGAGGATCGTCGTCAGTCCGATTGACGGGAACGGCGTGCCGATCGGCATCAGGCTACCGGTAACGGACGCGTTCTTCTTGCGAAACTCCAGCGGATCCATGTCGAGCTTCTGGCACAACATGTCCATCGCCTGCTCGACAGCGAACATCGCCTGGATGCCGCCGGGCGCGCGATAGGCTTCCGTCTTCGGCTTCGTCGTGACGACGTCGAAGCCTTCGAGCTTCAGGTTCGGCGTCTGATACAGCGCCGCCGACGCCTGCATCGGCAACGCCGGATTGTTGCCCGGCAGTCCACCGGCATCAAAATGGAAAGTACCTTCGATCGCGGTCAGCTTGCCGTCCGCATCGCAGGCAACGCGAAAATCGATCAGCGCGGCGGAACCTGGACCACTACCGCCCTGCAACACTTCCTCGCGCGTCAGCACCAGCTTCACGGGGCGTCCGCAGATCTGCGACAGCCGCACAACGGCCGCCTCGCCGTGAATTGCGATCTTGCCGCCAAAGGCACCGCCGAGTTCCAGCGGGATGACCTTCATTTTCGACTGTGGCAGATCGAGAATGCGCGAGATCAACAGCTCGGCCGTGAACTGACCCTGTGTCGAGGCCCACACCGTCGCGAAGCCATTCGGATCGACCTGAGCGACGACGACCTGCGGTTCCAGATAGCCCTGGTGCGCAGTGTCGATCTCAGTCTTGATCTCAGCGACGGCGGCCGAACCCGAAATCGCTGCGGCGGTATCACCACGGCCAAACACAGTGCGCGAACAGATGTTGCTCGGACCACGCGGCGCCGGCTCGACGTTCTTGGTCAGCACGTGCGCATGCACGACTGGCGCATCGGGCGCCATCGCATCGGCAATACCGACGACCGGTGGCAGCACCTCGTAGTCGACGTCGATCAGCTTGAGCGCTTCCTGCGCGACGTGTACGTCCACCGCCGCGACGGCGGCAACCGGATGGCCGACCCAGCACGCTTTCCGGCGTGCCATGTTCATCTCGGCCACCATCCACACGTCATAGCCGGTATCCGAGAACGGGATCGTCGAGCCGATCGGCAGTTCTGGAAAATCCTCCGCCGTGATCACCGCCAGCACGCCCTTCAGGGCGCGGGCGCGACTGGTGTCGATGCTACGGATGCGGGCATGCGCGTGCGGACTGCGCAGCAGCTTGGCGTGCACCAGCCCCGGCAGCTTGAAATCCGCCGGATACACCGCTTTTCCGGTCACGCGCTCACGCGCATCCACACGCGGCAAGCGCTTACCGACGACCTTGAGAGCTTTGCTCTTTGTTTCTTCCGAAATCGCCATCTGCCTCACTCCGCGGCTGGAGCTGTCGCCACGGAAGCGACCGCAGCGACGATCTTGTCATAGCCGGTGCAGCGGCACAGATTGCCGGCAATGGCGTGGCGGATTTCCTGCTCGGTCGGCTTGGGATTGGCATCCAGCAGCGCCTTCGCCGACAGGATGATGCCGGGCGTACAGAAACCGCACTGCGTGCCGCCATGCTCGACCAGCGCCTGCTGCAGCGGATGCAGCTTCTGGTGATCGGCGAGGCCTTCGATGGTGACGATATCGACGTCGGAGGCTTCCTGCGCCAGCATCAGGCAGGCATTCACCGGTGCGCCGTCGATCAGCACGGTGCAGGTGCCGCAGTTGCCGTTGCCGCAACCTTCCTTGGTGCCGGTCAGGCCGATGCGGTCGCGCAGCAATTCCAGCAGCGTATCGCGGGTATCAGCCATCACCGTGTGCTGTTCGCCATTCACGGTGCAGGCGATCAGGGTCATCATGGCGTTTCGACCTCCGTGCCGAGTGCGCGGCAGCACGCGCCCAGCGCGCGCATCGTGAGAACAGAAGACAACGTACGGCGATAGTCCATCGAGCCGCGCGTGTCGGAAATCGGCTTCGCATCCTGGGCGGCGCAGCGGCCGGCTTCGCGCAGTGTCTCGCTGTTGGTGATGGCGCCGACCAGCGCCGCTTCGGCAGTGGTCGCACGGATCGGCGTCGGGCCGACCGATGCGAGGAAGATCCGCGCAGCAACGATACGGTCGTCAGCGTCAAGATGAATCCAGGTGCCGGCGCCGACCACCGCGATGTCCATTTCGCGACGTGGCGTGAAACGCAGGTAGTGCGCGGCCGAGCGTGGCGGATTGGGCGGCAGCAAAATTGCCACGAGGATTTCACCCACTGCCAGCGACGTGCGGCCCGGTCCTTGGAACAGCGCCTCCAGCGGGATCTCACGACGTCCGTTCGGACCGGCGATCAGCGCCTTCGCGCCATGCGCAAGCAGTGCCGGCACGCCGTCAGCCGACGGCGCAGCATTGCAGATATTGCCGCCGAGGCTGGCGCGGTTCTGCACCTGCAGGCTGCCGATCAGGCAAGATGACGAGGCAACGGCAGGATAGTTTTTCAGCACGCGCGGATCGCGCGCCAGGACGGAGGCCTTGGCAGCTGCGCCGATCGACAGTCCGCCGTCGGGCAGATCGGTGATCGCAACCAACTCGGGAATGTGCTTGAGATCGACGATGGTGGCGGCCGTGCGACGGCCTTCTCGCATCTGCGGAATGAGATCGGTGCCACCCGCGAGGGGACGCGCACCCTCCTGGCTGAGCAGCGTCACGGCACGGTCCACCGTGTCCGCACGCACATAGTCAAATTCCCTCAATGCTTCACTCCGGCAGGCCTGACGAATTGCTGGGTCGCCGTGTCAGGTAACCCGAGGCGCCAAACAATGTCCATGGCCAGTTCCGCGCCAATTTGTACCTGACGGCGTTCGCAGTGCAGCATAGCCCGGAACGCAATCGTCGCGCTGCTCGTTGTTCAGGCAGTCATGAGGAGGGCAGACATGGTTTCCATCGGTTTTTACCTTGCCGCGACGATTTTGGCGGTGTCGGGCCTTGTAGCCGCGGCTGAGGCGCGTGAAACCATCGGAACACTGACCTGCACCACCGAGGATGCGCCGACCTCACCATCCGCCGCGACACGGCTCATGTCGTGCAGCTTCGAGCCGTCCAATAAGGCGGCGACGCTCAGCTTCACCGGCAACATCCTGGGCGGACAATTGCCGTCCGGCCGCCAGGTTGTCGTATGGACCGTACTTGCCGACAGCAAGGCTGCAACGGCGGAATTCCTGGAGGGCCGCTATGCGTCGACTCCTGACGATAAAGTGGAGGGCGTTGGCGGGTTGCTCGTGGGCGGATCTACCGGAAAAATCGCACTGCAGCCGCTGACTCAAAGCCCGAAAGTCGAGGACGAGGCAGTTAAAACGATCGTCACGCTGGAACTCGCGCCTGTTAAAGCCTGACTGGCAGGGCGGCTAAACTAAGAGGAATCACCTCCTCCTCCGCCACCGCCGCTATCACCGCCGGCAGAGGTTGCCTCGGCGCTGTCGTAAACGAGCCGGCTGGGCGAGGGATCACCCGCGAACTGCCCATAATACGCGGCCACGTCGACTGTGGAGGCCCGACCGATATCCGCCCGGTTCCGGCTCAGCCACTTCCGCGCTTCCATGAGACCAGCGCGATGGAGTTGGGCCAGAAGGCCGCGCTCCGGCTTGATCTTGCTCGTGCCGCTGAGCCCGCTTGTGTGGCGCCCGGCCTCGATCAGATGAAACCGATGCCGCTTCAATCGCGCCAGACGCCCCCCTCGCCCCGGCAACCATGATGACGGCGCGGACTTGGCAGCGATGATGGCTTCCACATCTCTCAGCAATGGCTGGTTGAACGTAATGATATTGACACGATCCGCGATCTCGCGAGCGCTTCGCGGCACCCCTGTGTGCTCGAGCGGATTGAGTTGAACGATCAGCGTGTCTTCGACGGGGCTTTCCTGTGCCAGCGTCAGAAGATCGGGATTAGCCGAGAAACCTCCGTCCCAATAAGAGCGACCATCGATCTCGACGGCATGATGAAGCGTGGGCAGACAAGCGGATGCCAACACCGCTTCCACTGTCATTTCCGAGCGTCGGAACAAACGCGGCCGACCCGTCGCCACATCAGTTGCCGCGATCAGCAATTCGACAGGCGACGCATCGCGAATGCGCACAAAATCGATATTGGTCTCGAGCAAACGGCGTAAGGGATCGAAACCCAGAGGATTGAAATCGTAAGGAGAGAACACCTTGCTCATCTGGTGAGCGACGCGTGCCATGCTGTCCATGAACGGATTGAGCCGCAGCAAATCGGGCACCCCTGCGGATTCCACAGCAGCCCAGACCTGTTGCAACTTGTCCTTGGCGTCCTGACGCCCGCTGGCCAAACCGTCCGCGAGGGCCGCGGCATTGACCGCGCCGGCACTCGTCGCGCTGACCCATCCAAGCGAGATATCGTCGTCATCTAGCAGAGCATCGAGCACGCCCCAGGTGAAAGCCCCGTGCGCGCCACCGCCCTGCAGCGCCAAGTTGAGCCGCCGCTGTCGCGTTCTCAAACGCCCGCTCCATCCAGTCACTGCAGCATCATCACGGAAGATGCAGTTCCGACGACGTAACGACAAGGGGCGTTCCGTCGATACGCACCAATCGCGCCTTTATGCCGTAGACCTTACCAAGCAATTCTTCGGTCAGCACCGCATCCGGTGGCCCGTCGGCAACCGATCGCCCGTCCTTCAGCAACACGATGTGGTCGCAATACCGCGCGGCGAGCGATAGGTCGTGCAAGGCCACCAGGATCCGGCGGCCCTCCTGCGCCATCTGCCGAAGCCTCTCGAACAAAGAAAGCTGATGCGCCGGATCGAGCCCCGCAGTCGGCTCGTCCGCAATCAATACGCCGGCCTCTTGAGCCAGCGCACGCGCAAGCAGAACGCGCGCCAGTTCTCCGCCGGAGAGTTCAGTCGCAAGCCGATCACGCAAGTTATCCAGTTGCATTGCTGCAATCGCGCCGCTCACCGCCGCCCGATGTATGCCGGCGATCGCGCCAGGGCGGCCGCCATGCGGAAGCCGGCCCAACGCCACCACCGTCTCGACGCTGAGCGGCCAATGTACCGCGCGTTCCTGAGGCAGATAAGCGATCGCGCGCGCCAGTTCATCGCGGGGCCAATCCGCCAGCGATTTGCCATCAAGTCCGATCGCACCGGCCTTCGGCGTGAGCAGACCGGCAAGACATTTCAGCAACGTCGACTTACCGGCACCGTTCGGCCCGACCACGGCCACCACCTGCCCAGGCTCAACCGTCAGCCGCGCGCCGGATAGAACGTTGCGCGCGCCGAGCGCCAAATGCAGGCCTTCTGCAGCCAGCGTCATGGCACCAACTCCCGGCGCGATTTGATCACCAGCCACAAGAAGAACGGCGCACCGATGATTGCGGTCGCGACACCGAGACGGATATCGACCGTGGTCGGCAACATGCGCAAGATGACATCCGCAGCCAGAACCAGCGCTGCCCCGGCAAACGCACTGGCCAACAACAAGCGGCTCGGCAAATGCCCAACGAACGGTCGCAGGATATGGGGCACGATCAGACCGACAAAGCCGATCGCGCCGGCCACCGACGTCGCCGCGCCCACCGCCAGCGCACTACCGATCACGACGATGATGCGCAGTCTGTGCAGATTGGCACCCAGGTTCACCGCGGCGTCCTCGCCGAGCGACAGGGCATCGAGATCGCTGCCCGTCCGCGTCAGAACAACGAGGCCAATCAGAATGAACGGCGCCGCTAGCCAGACATGTAACAGGCTGCGATCGCTGAGCGATCCAAGCATCCAGAACACGATCTCGACGGATGCAAACGGGTTCGGCGACAGGTTGACCGCCAGCGAGGTCAGCGCGCCAGCAACACTCGCCACCGCCACGCCAGCGAGGATCAGCGTCAGCGGGCCGGTATGTGCGCCCGCCAGCATCATCACTGCAGTCGCCGCCAACGCAGCGCCGGCCAAGCCGCCGAGCGGCAGAGCCAGTGCAAACGCGCCCGCCAGCCCGCTATGGATCGCCACCACTGCGCCCAGTGCCGCGCCGCCGGTGACGCCGAGCAGCCCGGGTTCGGCCAAAGGATTCCTGAGGTAACCTTGCAGCGCCGCGCCGGACATGCCGAGCGCCGCGCCCACGAGCGCACCCAGCACCGCGCGCGGAACACGTATCTCCCAAAGGACCAGGCTAAGCACCTGCGGATCGGCCGGAAGCCCGAACCCATCCGGCCCGGTCATCAGCGAAGCAACGAACGCCATCAGCGCGATCAGTCCCACGCCCGCGACAATGCTACGGCTGGATGGCATCGAAAAACCAGGGAAGGTCGTCAAGGTCGTGACCGCTCAATCAGTTGCTCGCGGGCCCGCGCCAGAATCGTAACAGCGTCGGCGAGATGCTGCGTACCACATAACCACAGCGGCATGGGCAGATCGATGTGCGGCCGCCTGGAAAGAACGTAGGCCAGAGCGGGATGGCGCAGGTTGTCAGCCAGCGGCGTGCGGTAGGTCGTGGCATTCTGACCGAGCGCAACAAGATCAGGCGGACGCACGACGAGCGATTCCAGAGAAACTTGCCCGGCAGCGCCCGGCTGAAGCCGGTTGGCAGCGTTCGTAAAGCCGGCCGCTTCCAAAGCCGCCGCAGCCAGACTGCCGTCCGGTGAGACGAGACTGTTGGCCTGATAAACCACCGCTTCAGGTCGGCGACCCGGCTCCCTCACTTGCGCCGCATCGAACTTGCGATTGAACTGGCCAATGAGTTCCGCGCCACGATCCGGCTCACCAACCGCGCGCGCAACCGCCTGGATGGTGGTGCGAACGCCAGGCATGTCGACTGCCATCGGAATGACCTCGACGCGTCGGCCCAAACGCCGCAGCAAATCGACTGTGGCGGGCGTCGTGTAGTCGCCCGCCAGAACGAGATCCGGGTCGAGGGCGAGAACTTCCTCGGCCGTTCCCTTCACCAATCGTATGCCGTCAATCTGATCAACGATCGGCGACACGTTGCGGTCGGCCGATACCAAGCTTAGCGCCTGGATACGTTCACGTGGCACCAGTTCCAGTACGATCGGATCGATGCACAAGTTCAACGAGACAATGCGCTGCGGTGGCGGTGAGGCCGCCACAACGCTCGGTGATGTGGCGACTGCGAACAGTGCAATCGCGATAAGCCGCCACATCACGGTCTCCTGCCTATTTCGCCCAACTACCGCCGATGCCTTCGTCGCCGCCCAGCGTGAACTTCACGCCGGCAAAGGCGCCGATGCCGCCGCTGGCATTGTAGCCCAAGATCTCCTGATAGCGGTCGTCGAGCAGGTTCTCGACGCGACCGAACACCTCGACGCCCGGCTGAAGCTTGTAAGAAGCGGCCGCTGAGATCAGCCAATAGGCGTCCATCGACGCGATATCCGACCAGGGCGGCCCTACAGCGTAAGAACCGACATCATACATGCGACCGTTGTAGATGGCGGCCATGTTGAGATTTCCGCGGCCGTTGTCGAACGCGAGGTTGGCGTCGATGCGGCCGGTATGACGCGGACGTCGGACCTCGGTTGCGCCGTCGGGCTGATCTGAAATCAGGAACGTGTACGCGCCGCCGAGCGTCAACTGCCGCGTCACCTGGAATCGACCCGAGACTTCGACACCTTCGCGCTGGCTTTCACCGGCGATGTTGATCAGCGTCGGCCCAGGCCAAACAGGATTGAACGAAATCTCGTTGGTCAGGTCTGCGTGGAAGTACGTGACATCGATGATCGCGCGACCGCCCCACAACGTGCTTTCGACACCGAAATCGAAGCCCAGCGACTCTTCCGGGGTGAGATCGGGATTCGGCGTGAACCCCATAAAGGTACCGTACAAGTCGCCGAAGCTCGGATATCTGACGCCTGTGCCGACGCTGCCGTGCAGGCGGAAGATCGTCCCCGGCACCTTCAGTGATGCCGACGTGTGCCATGTCGTGAAATCGTCGAAATGCTCGTTGCTGTCGTGGCGGATGGAAGCAGCAAGGAAGAGATTGTTGAAATACTCGCCGCGAATTTCGCCAACAAAACTATCGCGGTCCGCTGTGCGCTTCGGCGTTCCGGCCGTCGGCTGCTCGAACGACTCATTCCGCCGCTCGACCATGCCGGTAATGAAGTGACGCACCGGCATGCCGGGCGCGTCCAGACGGAACGTCGAGGTGTAACTGATCTTGCTGTTCTCGCTGGTCGCCTGGCTGACGCCAAAATCGAAATCCTCACGGAAAGTCTGTGCGCCGCTGAACTGGAATTTGTGAATCCAGCGTTTGTCGAACGTGTCGAGTGTCGCTCTGAGGCTTCCGACGCGGAGACGCGTTTCGCCGAAGAAAAAGGCATCGGAGGGGACGTCGAAACCTCGGTAGGTTCCACCGTTGCCCGCATCATACTCGCCGCGCGTATTGTGCTCGCGCAGCGTCGCCTCGATCTGGAAGTTCTCCGTCGGCCGCATGCCGCCGCTGAATGCGAAGCCGCGGATGCGCGTGCCGTCGTCTTCATTTCCAGCCGTGGAGATGTTGAAACCGCTGGTCTGATAGCCGTGTGCCGTCAGCGATCCCCACACCTGGTCGTTGCCGCCCGCGGCTTGTGCTGTAACGCCGCTGGTGCCGCGTGTGCCGGCCTCCGTCTTGAGCGTCAGCCGCGCTGGCCCGCGCCCGCCGCGTGTCGTAATGTTCACCACGCCGCCGATCGCACTGCCGCCGTACAGACCACTCTGTGGGCCACGCAGGACTTCGATGCGCTCGATGTCCTCGGTGGTCAGGTTCGAAAAATCGAACATGTTGTCGGTGCCGGAGTTGACCTCGACACCATCGATCAACACCAGCGTATGCCGCGATTCCGCGCCACGGATACGAACAACCGTGACGTTACCCGGCGTGCCCTGCTGGCTCACCGAAACGCCCGGTAAGCTGCGCAGGGCATCGGCGCCGTTGCGGACCTGCTGCTGATCGAGTTGCTTGCGCGTGACCACGGTCACGGCCGAACCGACCTGATCGAGCGGAATGCCGTCGACGTCATCCTCGTCAGTGTCCAGTTGAAGCGACGGCTCGGCATCGAAACCGGCTTGCGCGGCCGTCGTCTGCGCCGGTGCGCTCTGCGGCGCCGGCATGGGCGCCCGCACTGGTCGCGCCGAAATGCTTGCGCCCTGCACGACGATACCGGGCAATTCCATCGGTTGCTGGGCTGCGGCCGGAATAACGGTCAGGCCCATCACCGGCGAAGCCAGGGCTACGGAGATCAGCAGATCCCGCCGCGATCGCGGCCTGATGGACTGGCGAAAATTGGACATAAATGCTCCCCCACGACGACTGAAGGCGCGGGAGCATCGCAACAGCAATGGGAGCGCGAGGCGGATCGTTACGTTCTCGATCAGCGCGACGGTCGAGCCAACTGGCTAAACGGTCATGCCAACCGGAGTTGATCCAGACGACAACCCATGTCTGACGTGTTCCCCCACCGGTTCCACATCAGTCGCCGCTACGGCTTTCCGTTCCAGCGCGCGCCCCGCACGTTGGATGGGCGACCTGTGCCGGCAGGTCTCCTGGCTCACGGCTCAGACGCCTCGTTCAGCCTTCCCGGTGCATCCCTTAACGGAATGGGCCAGTGGCATTCGTGAACAAAGGCTCGCCGCCTACAGTTGCGGGGGCAGCCACGGATTACCAAGCAAAACGCGAGGACCGTGTTCCCTTTTCACCCATCCGCTCATCACGGACAGGAACCAGCACAGGGTCAAGCAATCAGGCGACAGCTTGACGGTCAAGCTGTGCGGCGGTCGGGAAGCATTAAGAAAAGGAACAGGTGCAATTCGGCCACTCTGCGGCCGAAGCCCATCACATGCAGAACAGCGCCCGGCCCATGGCGGCGAGATCGATCAGCATGGCCTCGCCACGCACCGCATACAGGTACCCGGCCCCGCCGATCAGTGCGGCGAGCACGGTTCCCACGATTGCGGTTCTGGCAGGCAACGCCATCTGCTTGCTCCTGTTAGGGCGCAGACCATAGCACAGCCTGCGTCCCGATGCGAGTTGCATCAACTATGCAGGAGCATTGGCCAGCCGGGCAACCGGCCGCTCCTTGATCGGCAAGTGGATCGCCGCGGCGGCCAGGCCGAGCGCGACCGAGATCCACCACATCGCGTCGTAGGACCCCGTCAGGTCATAGAGCCGGCCAGCCAGCCAAAGCCCGAGGAACGAGCCGATCTGATGCGACAGGAACACGAACCCGAACAGCATCGACATCCAGGTGGTGCCGAAGAACGTCGCCACCAGCGAACTCGTCAGCGGCACGGTCGACAGCCAGAACAATCCGAGCAGACCGCTGACCAGGATCACTACCGTTCCATTGATCGGCAGGAACAGGAGGCCGAGGAACGCAAAGCACCGCATGAAATAGATAAAGCTCAAACCAATGCGCTTCTCGAAAAAGCGTCCGGATTGGCCGGCGAGATAGGTGCCGATGATATTTGCGATGCCCACCAGCATAAGTGCCCATACGCCGACGCTGGCATCCAGCCCCTTGTCGACAACGAACGCCGGCAAATGCACCGAATAGAACGACACATGAAAGCCGCAGACAAAAAAGCCACCAGTCAGAAGCCAGAAACTGGGATGCGCGAACGCCTCGCGGAATGCCTCGCTCAACGACTGCGGCTTGACCTGCGCCGACTGTGCCTGCGGCTTACCACTCAGGCCGTAAGCCAACGGCAGCATGACCAGTGCAGTCGCCGCCAGCACCAGCAGGCTGTTCTGCCAGCCGAGCCATTCGATCAGCACGTGCGTGTAAGGAAACGCCACGAAACCACCGATGCCGGCCGCCATGCCGAGGGACGCGATCGCCGCCGTCCGCTTTTCCAGCGGCACCGCGCGGCCAACCGCGCCGACCAGAGCCGACACACCCGTGCCGCACACACCGATACCGAGCAGGACACCGCTAATGTAGAGATCCATCGGCGTTTGCGCGGCGTACATCACATACAGGCCTGCCGCCGTCGCCAACACGCTGGCAACAATGACCCGGCCCGCGCCGTACTTGTCCGCAATCGCGCCGGCGAGAATGGCACCGAGACCCCACACCAGGTTCGCGATCGCCATGGAATCGGAGAACGGCTCGCGCCCGATGCCGAGCGCCGTCGTCATCGGCTGCAGATAGAGGCCCATCACCTGGCGCAGGCCCATGGCCATGCCCACGATGACACCCGCGGTGAGAATGATGACCCAGGCCGGAAACCGCCGGGATGCTACGGACTCAGTCGCCATTCTGTTTGCCTCGCAGCCGTTGTCAGCCGCTCATATGGCACAATTCGCCATTCGGCAAGCTGATGAATACACCTGATATGATGAGGAAAATTTATCGATCGCGTTGAACTTCCGGTTCGCGTGCCGGTTGCAGCACGCCGTGTTCGAGCTGAACCACCGCACCGCCGGGGTCACGCAGCCCCCGCCCTGTCAGCTCGATCTGCCAGCCGCCGGCAGGTGATCGCCTGATCTTGTATAGATTATAGCGCGCCAGCGGTTCGTGATGATGCAAGCGGCCGATCGAGCTCGATGCAATACCGACCACCGGCATCGGGCCATTGCTTGCCTGCCGCCAGCAGACCATGTCGCGGTGATTATGGCCGTGCACGACAAGTTCCGCACCGGCATCGATAAAGGCCGCCTCCAGCGCCGCCGCGTCCTTCAAGTCGCGCGACGCGTGCACCTGTGTCAGCACCGGCGGATGATGGATCATCACCAGCCGGAACAGCGACTTGCTGCCGAGCTGCTTCAGAATTGCCCGGGCATTTTCGATCTGTTCGGCGCCGGCTTCGCCTGATGCTATGCCCGGCGGCGTCGGCACCGCCGAGTTCAAGCCAACCACCGCCACGTCGCCGATACGCCGCACATATGGAAAACGTGGGCCCGGCCCCGGTGCAAACGCAGCGCCCCAGTCATCCGACGCCATGTAGGCCGCCCATCGCGCCACGCCCGGATGCCCGCGCAGGCGCGTGTAGATGTCATGATTACCCGGCACCACCGACACTCGTTCCGGCGGCCCTAGTGCATGCAGCCAAGCCAGCGCATTCTCGTACTCGCGCGGCAGGCCGATATTCACCAGATCGCCACTGACCAGGATATGATCGACATGCTGATGCCGCAGGTCCGCGACCAGCCGGTCGACCACTTCGCGCAAGTGTGTCTTGCGCCGCCGCACTGTCCAGTTGGCGTATCCGAGCAGCCGCTTTGCATTCCAGTGATGCGGCCAGAAACCGGCCAGCGGCGCCAAATGAACATCGGACAAATGGGCAAAAGTCGTTTCGGACAGCATCAGCGCTCGACTGGCTCGCGGTGTTTCGGTCATTGGTAACATGTATCGGCGCGCGCGCCCCAACATCTCGCGCTGCCTCACGACGCGTGAAGGAGACAAGGATTGCCCTGGCCAAGGATCACGCGACGCATCGTGCAACGCTATTGGCGCATGACACGCGGGCTGACCATGGGTGCGCAAGGTGTCGTGCTCGACGCGGATAATCGCGTCCTGCTGATCCGGCACACCTATCGGCCCGGCTGGCACTTTCCCGGCGGCGGCGTCGAGCGCAACGAACCGGTCGCCACCGCGCTGACCCGAGAGCTGGAGGAAGAAGCCGGTATTGTCATGACTGCGCCGCCTGAGTTGATCGGCGTTTTTTCGAACTTTCGTTCCTTCCCTTCCGATCACATCGTGCTGTTCGCTGTACGCCACTGGACCCAGCCGCGCATCCCGCCACCCAACTATGAGATCGCCGAGCAAGGCTTCTTCTCACGCGACGCACTGCCCGAGGGTGTTGTCGCCCCGGTGCGCCGTCGGCTGGCCGAAATCCTCGATGGCACACTGCGCGCCGAAACGTGGTGAGCGGTTTACCGAGGTAAAAAGCGCCCACTGGACCCGCGGGGGCTACCCTGCTAGAGCAATTGCGCCATGATGAGCGACCTGACAGCGCCGGTGTGTGACTTGCTACGAGGCTGACCCTCGTTGCGCGCCGCTGCGCGCCCCGCAGCGCGATGCTGCGACCACGCCCACCAAGTCCCGACAGTCCGCCTGCAAGAGTAACCGCCCATGGCCGTCGATATCGAGATCCGGCACGTCCAGCCGCTCGACATGCCCCAGATTTCCGCGCTGCACGCCCGCGTTTTCGGACCCGGACGGTTCACCCGCACCGCTTACCGCATCCGCGAGGGCACGCCGGACATTTCCGTCTTGTGTTTTAATTAAGTGCTGGATGGCCGGATGG
>JAEZBU010000222.1 GCA_023426855.1 Pseudomonadota bacterium
CAAATCCACCGACTGACGGCTTGCTTTCGGCCCCGTTTCGGCGTTGTAGACCCTGAACCGTTTTCGGGGCCTGCAGCCCCATGCCTTGCTGGAGGTGATCGATGGCAGACGTCAACCGTCAGGTGAAACTCGCGAAGCGCCCACCGCCAGGGCCGCTGGACAAGGACGTGTTCGCGATCGAGGACGCGGCGCTGCCTGAACCGGGCCCCGGAGAGTTCCGCGTCAAAATCGCCTTTGTCTCGCTCGATCCGGCCATGCGCGGCTGGGTCGCGGAAGGTCGCTCGTATGTGCTTCCAGTCGAGGTCGGCGCCGTGATGCGTGGCTACGCGGTCGGCGTGGTCGATATCTCCAATCATCCCGACTTCAAGCCCGGCGATGCCGTGCAGGGCCTGTTCGGCATCCAGCATTACGCCATTTCCGATGGCAGCAATGTCGTGAAGGTCGACCCGTCGCTCGCCCCGCTCGAACGCTGGCTCGGCGGTCTCGGCATGCCGGGCTGGACCGCTTACTTCGGGCTGCTCGAAATCGGCCAGCCGAAGGCCGGTGAGACAGTCGTCGTTTCCGCGGCATCGGGCGCGGTCGGCTCCATCGTTGGACAGATCGCCAAGATCAAAGGCTGCCGGGTCGTCGGCATAGCCGGCGGGGCTGACAAATGCAGCTACCTCACCGATGAACTCGGCTTCGACGCCGCGGTCGACTACAAGGGCGGCTGGCTGATCGATGACCTCAAGGCCGCCTGCCCTAACGGCATCGACGTGTACTTCGAAAACGTTGGCGGCGAGGTCCTGGATGCCGTGCTACCGCTGATGAACACCTTCGGCCGCATCCCGCTGTGCGGACTGATCTCGGCTTATAACGCGGCCGCTCCCGTCGCCGGTCCGCGCAACCTGCGCTGTGTGCTGACCCAGCGCCTGAAGATGCAGGGTCTCATCGTCTTCGACTGGAAGGACCGCATTCCCGAGGCAATCCGCGACCTCAGCACTTGGTATCGCGAGGGCCGGCTGAAGATCCGCGAGGACGTGCGCCAGGGCGGTATCGACGCATTTCCAGAGGTGCTCAACCTGCTCTATACCGGCGGCAACAACGGTAAGCTCATTCTGAAACTGTGAGGACGTCGCGATGAGGGGGGATTTCACGCTCTACTTCGTCCGCCATGGCGAGACGGATTGGAACGCCGCACGCCGGCTGCAGGGACAAACCGATATTGCGCTCAACGCGACGGGCCGCGCGCAGGCAGCACGCAATGGCCAGGCGCTGAAAACCATCGTCACCGATCCCAGCGCCGTAACGTTCATCGCCAGCCCGCTCAGCCGCACGCGCGAGACGATGGAAATCGCCCGCAGCGAAATGGGCCTGGAGCGCGATGGCTTCGGCTTCGACGATCGCCTGAAGGAGATCCATTTCGGTCACTGGGAAGGCTATAGCTGGCAGCAACTGCCCGACCACGACCCCGCCGGCTTCCAAGCCCGCACCAATGACGCATTCGGCTGGCGGCCGCGCGGTGGCGAAAGCTACCAAGACCTCAGCGAGCGCGTCGTGTCCTGGCTGGAAACGCTCGACCGCGACACCGTGGTGGTGTCGCATGGCGGTGTCATGCGCGTGCTGCGCGGCCACCTGCTCGGCATCGATCCGCAGGAAATCCCGCACCTCAACGTGCCCCAGGACAAAGTTCTGGTGCTGCGGCGCGGGCATATCGACTGGGCCTGAGGGGGCATTCCCGAGGCTGAGCCTACCCCAGAAATGGAAAGAGAGCCGAAGCAGCGGCGCTTCGACTCTCCAATGATCGACAATCACGATACAGTTACGGATGCTCAGTCCGCGGCTGCAACCGCGATCGTTTGCCTGTCTATATGGTAGACACAGCAATTAATCGGGATGCGAACAGGATCATCGCTCCCGCCCGCATCCCGTCATTTTGCCGCCTGTGCACACCAGTTCGTCGCTAGTGTAGAGACGGTCGGACTCGCAACGCTCGACTGGACGGAGGCTCTGTGCAGCGCACAGCTACGCGCCTTTGCTCAAGATCATTGAACTGAACAGCAACGCATAGAATCATGGATACGCATGCTTTTGCTTAACCTCGCCAGGAGCTGTTGTCATTAGAGTTCACCCCGCGCGGCGCATAAGCATCGAGACGTGATGCACGAATGCCGTGCAAATACTCAAATCCTCGAAATGAAAGTCGTTCAGCACGTTTGGACGTGCATCTTGCTCTGTGGCGCGGTTTACATGTGACTGTGCCGCGAGCGCCGATAAGGCGTTGCGTGAAGGAGACTGGAATGATGTCGCGTTTGGTTCAAAGCTGTATCCGCCGGGTGCAGATGCCGGCCATCGGCTTAACCTTGCTGCTTGGCATCACGGCATCGGCCGGCGCGGCCCAGAGCGATCTGACAGCCTGCCAGCGCGAGGAAAGCCTGGCGGAAAACCGCATCGAGACCTGCTCGCGCGTCATCGCCGATCAGGACCAGATCCCCGAGATCCGTGCCGAAGCCTACCTCAAGCGCGGTAGCGCGCAGGAGGATCTGGACAACCTGCCCGAGGCGATCGAGGACTACACGCAGGCGATCAAGCTCAACCCCGAGTATCGCGCGCTGTACCATTATCGTGGGCTGGCCTATCAGCGCGACGGCAAGAGCGACCTGGCCATCGCCGATTTCTCCGAAGCGCTGCGCCTGGACCCGCAAGACACCGAGGCCCTCGTCTATCGCGGGCTGACCTATGCCAGCCAGGATGCGCATGACAAAGCCCTGGCCGACTACGAATCCGCCCTTGCCATCGATCCCAACGATCCGGAGGCCCTGACGGCGCGCGGTGAGAGCTATGAGGCGCAGGGGCAGCGCGAGAAGGCGCTGGTCGATTTCCGCCACGCCCTGGAGTATGACGCCGACAACGAGGACGCCAGGGACGGGCTGCAAAGGCTCGGCGCCAAATAGCAGCGCCCTCCCCTCCCGGTCTGCAATTCCCAACCAGCATGCCCGCGCAGACGATCGATTGCCAAGCATCGATTGCCAAGTCATGACGGTGCAGAGGTTGCCGCCCTGATGCGTGTGGGCTAAGCCTACAGCCGATGCGGTCATCCTCAGCGGCGCAAATCTCTCATGTCACACAATACGTTCGGCCATCTCTTCCGCGTCACGACCTGGGGTGAAAGCCATGGCCCCGCCATCGGCTGCGTCGTCGACGGCTGTCCGCCGGGCGTCGCCGTAACCGCTGAAGAGATCCAAACATTCCTCGATCGCCGCAAACCTGGTCAGTCGCGCTACACCACGCAGCGGCGCGAGGACGATGCGGTCGAAATCCTGTCGGGCGTATTCGAGGACGAGAGTGGCCGGCAGGTGACGACCGGAACGCCGATTTCACTGCTGATCCGCAACACGGACCAGCGCTCGAAGGACTACGGAGACATCAAGGACAGATTCCGTCCCGGGCACGCCGACTACACCTATCTCGCCAAGTATGGCATCCGCGACTATCGCGGCGGCGGCAGGTCCTCCGCGCGTGAAACCGCGACACGCGTGGCGGCCGGCGCCGTTGCACGCAAGGTGCTGGCCGGCATCACCATCCGTGGTGCGCTGGTGCAGATCGGGCCACACGCCATCGACCGGCAGCGCTGGAACTGGGATGAGGTCGATAGCAATCCATTCTTCTGTCCCGATCACGACACGGTACAGACCTGGGCCGGCTTCCTCGACCAGGTGCGCAAATCCGGCTCGTCGGCTGGTGCGATCATCGAGGTCGTCGCCGACAATGTCCCGGTCGGGCTTGGCGCGCCGATTTACGGCAAGCTCGATCAGGATCTCGCCTCGGCCCTGATGAGCATCAACGCTGTGAAGGGCGTCGAGATCGGCGAAGGCATGGCAGCCGCGGCGCTGTCGGGTGAGCAGAATGCCGACGAGATGCGCGCCGGCCCCGATGGCAAGCCGCGCTTTCTGTCAAACCATGCCGGCGGCATTCTCGGCGGCATTTCGACAGGCCAGCAGATCGTCTGCCGGTTCGCAGTGAAGCCCACGTCGTCGATCCTGGCGCCGCGGCAGTCGGTGGATCGCTTCGGCAACGAGGTGGATGTCATCACCAAAGGCCGACATGATCCCTGTGTCGGCATTCGCGCCGTGCCTGTCGGCGAGGCTATGGTGGCGTGCGTGCTGGCCGACCACATGCTGCGCCATCGCGCCCAGACCGGCCATTGGGATTTGCCGGCGTAAGGTACGCGGGGCGATGCTCGGCAATCGCGTGCGACCGCGCTCTGGCTCGCACTTTCGCCGATCTGTCACGCAATTCATCTTCGGGGTGCGCCGCCCTTCCTGGACATGATGCGCGCGGATTTGCCGTTCACCTCCCCCTGCACGATCGCCTGCGCAGCTTCTGGAGACGCTTTATGACCGCCCCGGCCTCCGTCCCGATCACGCGCTATATCCTGATCTATCTCGCAGTTTCTCTCGTTCTCACGGCATTCGCCGGCATCGTGCTCGAAGTGATCGGCGTGCGGCACAATTCCGGCATCACGGCAGCGGTGCTGATGGCATCCGCGGTATTCGCCGGCCAGCGCTTCGTGAGGGATCACAGGCGCGCCCCGGGGCGTTCGGAGCAACGCCGGTTGGCAGCTTACTCACTGTTGTGGTCGCTGCTCAGCACCGCACTGCTGCAGGGCGCGCTGCTGATGCTCTTTTACGGCACGCATGGTCTGCTCCAAACCCTGGCGATCATTCGCGTCATTATCGCCAACATCCCGATCGTGAATGCCGCCAGCATTTTGGCGATCGCGTTGGCGGCCAGCTATTTCGGGCTTTGGCTGGCCTATGGCTGGCTCACCCGCAAGGTGACCGGCGCATAGTATGCGGCATCTGAACGCGATAAAGCCACGGCCCAGTGGATCTTGGCTCATCTCACCGTCGCGGTCTTTGTGGGGAGAGCACCGCTTTCCCGCTCCTGTTGCGCTTGCGAAGCCCCGGCCAATGGTTTAGACGAGAGCCGCCGGTTCGCAGTGCGGTCTAGCACTCGGGCTCCAGGCGCCGTATCTGGCGCCATCTGGCAATAGGCTGCCGTAGCTCAGTGGTAGAGCACTCCCTTGGTAAGGGAGAGGCCGTGAGTTCAATCCTCACCGGCAGCACCATCTCCTTTTCCCATTGCAAATTTGCTCTAACGCCTTGAATGGTAAGGACTTTGTGGTGTTCAAACTGCCCGTTTCGCGGCAGTAGGTGAGATGGTCGCAAAAGGCCAATCTCAGCACCAATCTTTGTAAGTCAAAGCGGCCCGATTTCCAGATATTCCAAGGACTTGCGAGGAAGCCCAGGGAGTGGTCAAACAATTCGTCGAAGGTGTATCCGGACCGCTGTCCTGACTGTGACTTTTCGATCAACACGAGATGCTCGTTTTCCAGCCTTTCAACCTCTCTTCGAAGGCGCGGATGACGCTCGGGCTTGACGCTTCGACGATGCGCTCAAGCACCTGATCGATCTTCACCTGCAACTTGCGCGCTTCGGCTTTGAACTCGTTCGCTACCGAGCTGCCATTGCGGCTTGCTGCTCCCAGCAGTCGCGGAACATGGCAGCGGCCATGCGCATCACACCCGCGGACGGCTGCATGTCCTTGAGAAGTTCTTCAAAGGCATTTTCCAAGGTCGGAGACCAAGGATCTGCCGTTCCTGCTTGCCTACGATTTTGACGTGCTCGAACCGCGTCACGTTTCGCTGGAGCTGATCGTCGAGTGTACCTCTCTCATCCAGCACTCAGAGCGAGGGCTGGGGCTGGCTGGTCAAAGCCAACCCAAGCTCCTTCGTCTCATCCTAGCCCACGACACGACCGGCCGATTTCGGCATATCGTCAAGGATAACGGTTTTCGTCTCGAGATACGGCAGCAGTCCTTCCGTGCCACCTTCGCGACCGATCCCTGATTGCTTGAAGCCACCGAAAGCGATGCTGAAATCTGTCCGGAACGAGTTGTGTCCAACTCGTATTGCTTGTCTGGAACTTTGAGCAGCTCTGAAGCAACAACAGCACCAGAAAATCCTCCACCAATAATAGCAATACGCATTCAGCGTGCTCTCCGATGCCGTGGCGGACGCTTGCAAGGCACGTCAAACCCAACATCCATTTTGCTCTATATCTGTTTGGATATATCGAGGGATTATGCCCCGACCACAAGCCTCTGAAATTCGGCAGATGCCTTCGTCACATAGCGTTCCTTGTGGCGCAGAACGAAAAAATTACGCGACGGCAATGCAATATCGACGGCGACGAGAGTGCCAGCTTCCAGCGCGCGTCTTACGACGTGAAATGACAGGATCGTTACACCCGCTCCAGCTTCCACCGCAGCACACACAGCCTCGTTGGATGGAAGTTCAAGAGCGGATTGCATCGTCGACTGACTGAGCCCTAGGGCGGGCAGCACAGCTTCGAGTGCAGCGCGGGTTCCCGAGCCACGCTCGCGGCACACCCATGTCGCCATATCCAGCGTATGAGGTCCGTCCGGCGGCTGTTTCGACCAGGGATGCCCGTGCGCTGCCACGAGCATGAGCCTGTCGGTCGCGATCGGTTGAACGACGAGATGAGGATCGTCAATCTCCCCTTCGATGAAGCCCAGCTCAGCTACGCCCTCATGCACGGCCGCCGCAACCGTCTCGGTATTGCCGAGCGACAGTTTCAACGTGATACCGGCATGGAGGGATCGGAAGCGTTGCATGATAGGCGGTAACCAGTAATTACCGACCGTCTGGCTGGCCGCTATGCGAATTGTACCGCGAGACAGACCCGCCAGATCAGCAAGAACGGTTTCCGCTGCCATGGCGCGCGCCAGCACAGCCTTGGCTTCAACAAGAAACAGGCGTCCCGCTTCTGTCAGCGCAATGCGTCGGCCGATACGATCAAACAGCATCGTAGCGTACCTGCTCTCAAGCGCGGCGATTGCCGCACTGGTCGCTGATTGCGTCAGGTTGAGGTGATGCGCCGCGCGAGTCATATGCTCGTATTCGGCGACTGCGACAAAGATCCGTAGCTGTTCGAGTGTCATGCCCAGGATCGTTACACCAGCAGCAGTGCCAATGTCAGACTGATACTGGCGATGTAGACCGTTGCACCAAAACCGAGCAGCAGCGGTCGCAGCCCTCTGTCACGCAGTCGGGCGATGTTGGTTTGCAGGCCCATGGCTGCCAAGGCCATTGCAAACATGAAGGATGTCACCGTCCCTGCTACCGATTTTACGGCGCTTGGTATTTCAATGAAGCTGTTGAGGAACATCATACCGATGAAGCCAAGCACAAACCACGGTATTGGAACGGCCGGAGCCGTATCGGTGCTGCGCGGAGAGATCATAGCCAGCGACAGGATCACCGGCGCCAGGAACATAATTCGTGAGAGCTTTGCAACAGTCCCGACTTCGCCCGCTTCCGGCCCGCCCTGGAATGCCGCGGCAACGACCTGCGCAACCTCATGAATGGAAGCGCCGGCCCATAAGCCGTAGATACCTGGACCGAGCCGGAGAAGGTCCGCGATCAACGGATAGGCAAACATCGCAACGGAGCCGAACAGCGTGACACAGGCTAGCGCGTAAGCCACATCCTCGCTGCGCGCCCTGATGACCGTGTTGGCCGCGACAATCGCTGAGGCGCCGCAGATTGCGGTTCCGGCAGCGATCAACTGGCTAAGTCCCCGATCAACGCGTAGCAGATTACCCAGCCAGATTGTAAAGCCCATCGTCGAGGCAACTGCCACGGCGATCAACACCAGGCCGACGATACCGACACCTGCCACCTGTCCCATCGTCAATTGCAGTCCGAGAAGCACAATGGCGAGCCGTAGAACTCTGCGAACAACGGCGGCGATGCCGGCTCGGGCATTTTCTGGCACTCCGGCCACTGCACTGAGAAACATGCCGATAATGACCGCGAGAATCATCGGACTTACTGCGGACATCCCAGGTAACAGTCGAATGACGAGCGCAGCTGCAGCAATCAACATTGTCAGGAGAACACCCCAGCTCAGATCGCCGATCTGGTTGGCCCAGGTCCGTCGCAGCGGCGGGATGATGCCTTCTCGGGCAGAAATAGCATTCTTTTGCACACGAACATCCGATTCCAGAATTCAGTTTTCTGGAATGTCCGTGTCTTGGTTTCAGCGATCCAACGCATTCTTTGTGTGATTGTGATCGGTTATATCGATCGATGTGCATCTCGGCCGACTGCCATCAATCAGCTCTCATGCAGTCCGCTAAGCGGCCTTGCCGAGATGCAGCCAAACAGCCTTCTGTTCGGTATAGTTGTCGAGAGCCGTTCGCCCGAGATCACGCCCCACACCCGAATCTCCACCAAAGCCACCCCACGGCAATCCGCGTGTCGGTTGGACCGAAAGTGTTGATCCAGACTGTTCCCGCGCGCAAAGCTTGAGCGATGCGATGTGCTCGCGTCACATCCCGCGTCCACAGACCAGCAGCCAGCGAGTACCGGCTGTCGTTGGCTATGCGAACCGCATCGGCATCATCCTGAAACGGAATAACCGTTGCCACCGGCCCAAAGATCTCTTCCTGCGCGACACTCATGGCGTTCGTCGCATCGGTGACAACAGTCGGCTCGACAAAGAAACCGCGCTCGCCATGGGCGTCGCCGCCGATGGCGACACGCGCTCCACCGTCGCGTCCGCGTGCGATATGCCCCAGGACCCGCTCCTTCTGCAGTGCAGAGATCAAAGGCCCCATAGAAGTTGCCGGATCGAATGGGCTACCCAACTTGATCCTCTGAGCGCGAGCGACAAGCCGGCCAACGACATCATCGTACTTGCTTTCGTGGACCAATACGCGCGAACCCGCTGAGCACACCTGGCCAGCATTGAAAAATATGCCTGACCCTGTCGCGTGCGCGGCAGCGTCCAGGTCGGCATCTTCAAAAATGATGTTCGGAGATTTTCCGCCGAGTTCCAGTGTGACGTGTTTGCAGTGCTGGGCGGCGGTTGCCATGATGTGCTTGCCCACTTGCGGCGACCCGGTGAACGAGATCTTGTCGACGCCCGGGTGTTCGATGAGAGCTTGGCCAGCAACCGTGCCAAAGCCAGGAACGATGTTGAGCACGCCCGGCGGAATTCCTGCTTCCAACGCCAGTTCGCCCAACCGTAAAGCCGATAACGGCGTCAACTCGGCGGGCTTGAGCACCACTGTGCAGCCACATGCGAGCGCAGGGGCGATCTTCCATACGGCATTCATGATTGGAAAGTTCCAAGGCACGATTGCCGCAACCACCCCAACCGGCTGGCGCGTCACATAAGTGAGCGCATCGTTGCGTGCGGGCACGACTTCGCCGGCGATCTTATCGGCCCAGCCGCTGTAGTATTCCAAACAGTCGATCGCGGCTGGCAGATCCTGGCGGCGCGTTGCTGCGAGCGGCTTCCCGGCATCGATGCCCTCAAGTTTGACCAGATTCTCAAGGTCTCGCTCGACCAAATCGGCCAAACGCCGCAGAAGCCTGCCACGCTGCGCACCGCTCAACAGCCGCCACGGGCCTTCAAGCGCCCGGCGTGCCGATGTCACGGCAGCGTCGATATCTGCAGCACCGGCTTCGGCGATCTCGGCGATGGTCTCTTCTGTTGCCGGATCGATGGTAGCGAAGCTTCTTTCGCTAACCGCGTTAACCCAATTGCCATGGATCAACAGTCGCCGCTCCGGCAACGTAATCGGTGTCCGGTCAAGCATGACCCGCTCCCAACGTGATTGTTACGGCGGCACATTGGGCTGCGATTTCGCCATGGAGCAAATGAGTTCTCCCGGCACTATGATCAGTAAAATCTATCAGCGGAGAAGCCTGGCGCGGCCCCCGATTGCGGGCAGTTCGCGTAGAACTTCGATCAGCGCCTGGGCAAGGGGAGGCAGCGGCTTTCGAGCCAAAGTAACGATCCCAACAGCGTGTTCCGTCACCGGGTCGGTCAAAGTCAGCACGCGAATTCCGCCGACCGGCCCGAGCAACGCAGCAAACGTATTCGGCACGATCCCGCACCACATCCCTTGTCTCATGTGACTGAAGATGCCGACTAGAGTGCTGCTTTCCGCCATCACCTTCGGCTCGGCGCCTGCCATCCGGAAGGCCTCATTGATCAGCCGCCGGTTCTGCATCTCCCGATTGAGCAGCACCAATGGTAACGACGCAGCCTCTCGCCAGGTGATCCGCGTCCTGGTTTGGCCGAGGAGTTCTTCTGAACCGATCACGACGTAACCTTCCTGGTAGAGTGACTGTGCGAGCAACTGGCCTGATCGTGTGCGCTCGACGTACGTGATCCCGGCTTCAAGCGTGTGCTCCGCGATGCCGCGCTCGATTTCCCGCGATGTCTTGCTCAACAGCGTAATGGTGACATCCGGCTGCTTTGCATGGAAAGCGGCCGTAATCTGACCTGCCAACGGCTCTGCGGTCGGGATAATGCCGATGCGAAGCTGACCCGTCAGCCTGCCGCGCGGCGTGGATAGAGACTGTTTGAGAATGTCGGCATCGGCGAGCATGCGGCGCGCGACCTCGAGAACGCGCACGCCTTCCTCAGTAAATCCCTCAAACCGCTGATTGGAGCGACGAACCAGCGGCACGCCGAATTCGGCCTCAAGCTGCCGAAGCGCCGCTGAAAGAGTAGGCTGGGCGATGTGCGAGGCCTGGGCTGCCTTGTGGAAGTTGCGCTCGTGCGCCAAGGCGACCAGATAGCTGAGATGTCTGAGATTCAAGAGAGTGGCGCTTTTTCACGATTAGCAGGGGCGTTGCATAAAGTTTGGACGTCCAGACTTGCGCCAGTGCGCTTACTGCAGAATCGACTCGATTGGAACGAACTTGACCAAGTCGCCCGGCCCGACTGCCGTGCAGTCTTCCGGCAGAATGATCAGGCCCCGTGCGCCAACGAGTGGCAACAATAGATCCGGGCTCTGCCGCGGCCAGGGCACTGCGACCAACGAGCCAGACGCATTGTTCACTGTATCTGCCAGTATGAACTGGCGTATTCCCTTAGGCTTATTGAGCATGAATGATGCTTCCATCGGGAAGGTCAAAGGATGCTCATCGCCCGCTCCGGCGAGCATTGAAACCAATGGACGGCCAAAAGCGATAAAGGCGATGGTAGCTGCAATCGGATTTCCAGGTAGCGCAAGAATTGGGCAATCATCGATGTCGCCAAGACCGACCGGACGCCCCGGTTTGATTGCCAGCGGCCACACCTCCAGCGAACCGCGGCGGCGAATGACCGTGCGCATGTGATCCTCGGAGCCGGCCGACATGCCACCAGTGGTAATCAGGAGATCGCAATCTCGTGCAGCAGCCGATAGTGCGCCTTCAATTTCGAGTGCATCATCAGACAAGATACCGTGGTCATGCACCTCGCACGCGAGTGACGTGAGCGCACCGTGGAGGAGAAAGCGATTTGCATCCCAGCGCTCACCCTGCCGCAGTGTCTGCCCTGCTTCGCAAAGTTCACTACCCGTCGAGAAGAGCCCGACTTTGATCCGGCGGAACACGGTAAGGTGCTGTACTCCGATACCGCCTGCCAGCGCCAAGTCTTGAGCGCGTAGTCGGTGCCCGGCGGGCAGCAACTCACTTCCAGCTTTTGCCTCCTCGCCGCGCCGACGCCAGTTGGATTTGGTTTTCAGAGTCCCCGGTCGCACGTAGAGTTGCGAGCCGTCGACGATGCATTGCTCCTGCATGATCACTGCGTCCGCACCCGTCGGCATCGCGGCCCCGGTTAGAACGCGGATCGCCTCGCCATCGCCCACAATGCCGTCGAATGGCGCGCCGGCTGCAGCCCTACCGACGATGTTGAGAACGGTCACCTTGCTCTGGACAACATCGGCTGAACGCACGGCAAATCCGTCCATAGTGGAGAAGTCATTGCCAGGCAGATCGACGTTCGCTGCCAAGGCTTCAGCGAGCACGCGACCGCGACTTTCCACAAGCCGGACCTCCTCACGGTCTCGTACGATCGGAAGATGGTTGCGGATCATGGCGAGCGCATCGGCGAGCCGCAGGTCTGCCTTGAGCCAATTGGAAGTCTGCACACTAGGCCCCTATCTTCCAAAGCCGGCCACCACTCGGCCGCGCGAATCCGCCAGATGGCAATTGTCACGCTATATACATACGGCTATAGCGCGGATTGAAGAAGGGGAGTCCTAGTTCGCGAGCGACATGGGCACGTTCGCCGGATAAGGGATGGCAAAAATACGTTGACCTGATGAAGAAATCTTCCTGAAATTCCAACGGCAGAGATCAGGATTTGATCTTCGTCAAGCGGCCGCAATGTTTTCGGCCCATGATTGCCTCCACTGAGCTTCACGGCCGATCAGGCCAAAGCAGACAGTCAGGGTAGCATGAACGAGAATGACAAGACCACGCCAGCCGATGCTCAGAAGCGCTTTAAGGCGATCGACCCCGAAGCAGCAAGCGGTGCGAGCTTGAACCAAGGGCACACGTTGTTGCCTATGCTGATCGGTGGATTGGTTCTCGTCATTCTCGCCATGATCGCTGTGGTGCTGATCGTGTAAAGCGCGGGGGTGGCGCTTATGACAGCGAGTCCAGCATCCTGTCCGCCACTCCATCACGCGGACGTTTGCGCCAATAGCGCGCTCTAAGGCGGGGTGCCAGCCACCACGATGCAGGCAATGCCAGTGCGGCTGTAACCACCACCACCAAAGGCATGAGGGTGATCGCCTTCGCTTCCAGAGGCGTGGCAAGCACAAGAACCGCACCAATCCCAAAGAAGACAGCGTTGATCATCATGAAAACAAGGGCTGCGATTCCCAGCCGGACGCTCATTTCTCCCTCCTTCGGAAATTGCTGATCACGATGCGAACATCAACCCCGATAGCTTGAGAATGGCTACACACACCACAAGCACACTAACGGCCACGAACCACACTCGAGCGGCATTCACGACGACCTCCTATGAATGATAATCCAGGAACTCTTAAGTGGAAGGCACGTTCCATTCAGAGCACCAACTCAGCGGCCTACCAGGCCAGGAGGTCATCGTGGCCAACCAGGTATCCATGCCGCCTGCGCAACCCAGGCAAAGGCGTTTCGCGCTATTGCGCGGCCGACGGATAGCCATCGTTCTCACCGCGTTGCTCGCGCTGTTCATATTGCTGATTTTGGCGATGGATATGCTGGGCTTCACCAAGATTGCGCCCAGCGAACTTTCGGTCCTTAGGTCTATCTACACGCAAGCTGCCTGACGGCGCGCGTTCCTAAACTGACCGTCGTTGAAGGGAGACAGGTCGCTCAGTCTGCATTTCCCTCGCCGTCAATTCCTTCCTCCGCTACGACCGCACCGTCACGCACACACGAGCTTGTTCCCGCAAGTTCCCGCACGCGCAGTCCGATAGCCGACCACACGCACGTCACGTAGAGTAGAATCTCCGCTCCGGCGACAACGCGGATACGGTGTGGAATAGTCAGTCGTCCGCGGATAGGCATGGTCGTGGGCTCGCGGTCATTGTCTTTGCCCGAGTGACTGCTAAGCTATCAGCTCCTCAATGCAACCGACTAGGCCATGCGATGAGCAACTTCATTAGAGCTTTTTTTTCGACAGCTAGCGTCATCGCGCTTCTCATGATTTTTGTAGTCGTCGAGGTTGTCGTCGCGATGTTCGCGTATATGTATTTGGCTCTCAATCACATCGAGACGTTCGGATATCTCATCGGTCTGTCACGCGACGTGCTCAACCTCTTCGCAGACCAATTGAAGAGTGTTTCTCCCGACTTCGCTCTCCGCGCCGATACGACATTGCTCGGCGAGCTTGGCCCCAAGTCGATCTTGCTGTTGTTGATTGGTCTCACGGTGAGCGCGGTCGGGCGACTGGGGGGATGGATCTTCCGACGATTGTATGCGCGGGCAACGTCCCGCTCGATCTCTGCGATTCCGGCGCGCTGATTCATTGCCAACTCGTCCCATCAGCGGCCATAGGGGGGCTCCGCTCGCTGCCTCATCAACTGATTCCATGGGCGTCCGCATTGGCCGACTAACGATCGTCGACGGCAAAACGCGTGGGCAGTTGTGCCGCTTTATTCCGGAGCTTGAGCATATGGCACAGCACGCCGCGCGCGGCGCCTAGCCTCAGGCGCACCGGTGTACGCCGTACAAAGTAATTCGACTATTGCGTATGCGGAGGTGTTTCAATCGCCCAGCTCGGGTCAGCGCCAAATGGATGATCCAGGAAGAAGACCCAGGTTCCATCGGGCAGCCGCCGATGAACCTCCATGCCGTGGTGATGTACCTCCGTCGGCTGGCCATCCTTGTTGGTACCCTTGATCAGCCACTGCGAGCGCGTCATCGCGAAGTCGCCGGATATGGTCGTGTGGTGCGTAATCACATCCATATGCGGCTTCAGCCCGATGTAGTCGGCCATCGTCTTGCGGATTCCTTCGGCGCCGCGCGCGATACTCGTACCACCATGCACCTCATCGACCTGAACGATCGACGCCTCGGGATGGTA
>JAEZBU010000388.1 GCA_023426855.1 Pseudomonadota bacterium
TGCCGGTGACCGAGGCGATGATCAGCGGTCCGTTTGGCGCACGATCGCCAAGCGCCCCTGCGAGATGTCCGGCAGGATCGAGATGGCCGCCATAGCCGAGCACGATGTCGAGCAGGACGACACCGACTTGCGGATCGGCCAGCGCTTCGGCGAGCGGTGCATCGCGGACGGCGGGCTCGATCATCGGATGCGGACGTCCGCGGGTATACTCGTCATCGCCAAGATCGATCAGGATGTGGCCGCCGTTGCTGCCAGGGTCGAGTTGTTTGGCGCCGGGCACTGGAATGTTGGAGGCCACGTCGGCGTCGTTCTGACGGAACACGATCTGGGCTTCGGCGCACAGCGTGCCGCCGCAGAACAGCCCGCGCACGAAACGTCCGGCGTTGCGCGCGGAAGTCGGGGGCAATTCCGGCAACTGCGCGCTGGGTGTTGTCCCGGTCGCGAGATGGGCAGCCGCTTCCAAAGTCGCGGCGAACTTCGCGTTGGCGGGCATCGCCAATCCATCACCTCCGAGGAAGCAGACGGTCACCGGTTTCGAACTTTTAGCCACGCGATCGAGCACGCGCCGCGCCACATCAGCGGCCGGTGGCTTCGACACCAGCACGATGTGGCGCGTGGCCGGATCGGCGTCGAGCAGATCGAACGCCATCAGTGTGGTGATGCCGCCGACGTCGGCCTTGAGATCGCGGCCGCCGGTGCCGATGGCGTGGGTGATGCCGCGACCGGCGCGATCGATCAGGCAGGTGACTTCCTGCAGGCCGGTGCCGGACGCGCCGATCAGGCCAATGTCTCCAGCCCTAACGACATTCGAGAAAGCGAGCGGCGCGCCGCCGATGATCGCGGTGCCGCAATCCGGCCCCATCACCAGCAGTCCGGCGTCGCGGGCTTCCTGCTTCAGTGCGACCTCGTCCGCTATCGGAACGTTGTCGCTGAACATCATGACGTTGAGCCCGGCCCGCAGCGCCTTGCGCGCCTCGGCGACGGCGAAGTCCCCCGGCACGGAGATCAGCGCGAGGCTGGCGTCAGGCACGTCGCGCACGGCGGCGTTGATGCTGCGCGGCTGCCATTTCGATCCGCCGCTGCTTGTGGGGCGGGGCGCGTCGAGCAGGTCCTTGGCCTTGGCGAGCGCGGCTTGCGCATCGGCGTCGCTGTTGGCGCGGATGGCCAGGATCAGATCGCCCGGACCGGCCGTTTCGCCGTCCGCGCTCAGTACACCCGCATCGCGCAGGATCTGGCGATTGGCAGGCGTGCCGATCATCATGCCGGCTTCCTGGACGCCGGGGAGGGCGGCGACCTGACGCGAGATGCGCATCAGCGCGACCGAGTCGAGATAAGTGCCGCGGCGGATCTCGTTGAGAATGACGCTCATGCCGCCTCCGTCACGGTTATGAAGGCTGCCATGGCATCCTCGAAACATTTGAGCGGTGCCTTGACGACACCAGCGCCGACCTGACCGACGCCGGGTTCACGGTGCGCGATGCCGGTGTTGATCGTCGGTGCGATTCCGGTCTCGGCGATGAGGCGGATATCTATGCCGGTGGGCACGCCTGCGTAATCCATCGAAGGAATCGTCCATTCCGGGTGCGAGACGACAGCAATCTCGCTCATATTGCGTGTGAAGACGGCTGCTTCCGAAGCCTGGCCCGCACCGATGAAGCCGACGACAGCAGGTGCCGCGCCCATGGCAAAGCCGCCAAGCCCAATGGTTTCGACGATGGCGGAATCGCCCATGTCCGGGTTGGCGTCCGCTTCGGTGAAGCCGGGGAAATACAAGCCGACCGGCATTTCGACCGGCGCGGTGAACCACTGGTCACCGGTGCCCGAAACGCGGATACCGAAGTCGGTGCCGTTGCGGCACATGGCCGTGACCACAGACGAGAAGGCAATGTCGCGCGCCGGATCGGTCAGTGCCTTGCTCATCGCCATCGCGACGTTGAGGAAGAACTGGTCGTTGCGGCCGATGAAGTCGAGGCAGCGCGCGAGTTCGGTCGTATCCGTCGCCGTGCGCGCCAGCGCCGGGCCCAGGATGCGCAGCAGCAGGCTGGAGCAGGCGACATTGCGCTGGTGCATCTCGTCGCCCATGCTCAGCCCGCGCGCGATCAGCGTCTTCAGCGGTACACCGCCGAGATCGCGCAATGTGCGGCCAAGCGCTGGCCCAAGTGCATTGCGCAGCCATGCGAGGCGGTTCAGCACCTCGGCATCGTTGCCGCCGAAGCGCATGACTTTGCCGAGACCTTCGTTGATGGCGCAGTAGGCGCGATTGCCGAAGGTGCGGTTCTCCACCACCATCAACGGCTGGCTTGCCGTCGTCATGCCGGTCATCGGGCCGACGGCACCGTAGTGATGATTTGGCGCAAAGGTGAACGCGCCGGCAGCGGCCTTGCGCGCGGCGTCGTCGAGATCGTCGGCCCAGCCCTCGAACACCGCGATGCCCATGATGGCGCCGCGCATCGGACCGCACATGCGATCCCAGGTGATCGGCGGACCGGCGTGCAGGATGAGCTTTTTGCCTGCCAGCTCCGGAATGGCTTCACGCGCCGGGATGACATCGACCAGCACCGGATCACCGGTGAGGATGCGATTGACCGCCTCGCGGTTGGCCGCGTCAACGCGTTCGGAGATCGCGATCGGTAGCGGGAGCTTGCCCGCGATCGCCATCGCCGGCGGTGCCCATGCGAGCTGGGTCACCGATGCGCCGTGATCTGTGAGATCGGCGGCGAAGCGCTCCAGGCCAATATTGATGACGCGCGGCGGCTGGCTCAGCAGCGCCTTGGCACCGCCCTGTCTTTCGGTGGCGGTCATGCCTGCGCTCCCTGGTAGATGTTGTAGGCGGCGTCGACGCCCGCACCCGGCGGTGCGCTGAAGCCATTGCGGCGCAACACCGCTTCGAGCGCGGTCAGGCAGCGCAGGATGTTGGCCTTGCGGCAAACATAGCCCATGGTGCCGATGCGCCAGATCTTACCGTGCAGCGGCCCGAACGAGGTGCCGATCTCGATCCCGAAATCGTTCAGCAGCTGGCTGCGGACCTTGTCGGCGTCCTTGATCGCTGATGGAATATGAACGCCGGTGACGTTGGCCATGCGATGCGCAGGGTCGCCGAACAGGTCCATACCCATCGCCTCCAGCCCGGCGCGCAGTGCCGATGACGCCAGCTTATGGCGCGCGATACCGCGATCGAGCCCTTCCTCAAGAATGACCCGCGCACATTCCCGCGCCGCATACAGCATCGAGGCAGCCTCGGTATGATGATTGAGCCGGCGCGGTGACCAGTAATCCATCAGCATGGCCAGATCGAAATAGTTCGAGCGGATCACGGGGCCGTTGCCCTCGACGAAATCCGGCGGGCGGATGCCTTGTTCGAGGTGCTTGCGGTGACGCAGCACCTCGACGACGCGATCGTTGAATGTGATCGGCGAGCTTCCAGGCGGTCCCGACAGGCACTTTTGTAATCCAGTCGAAGCGATATCGATCTGCCAGGCGTCGGTCTCGAGTTCATTGCCGCAAAGCGATGCGGTGCAATCGACATACAGCAGCACATCGTGTTTGCGGCAGATGGCGCCGATCTCTTTGAGCGGCTGCAGCATCGTGGTCGATGTATCGCCCTGGCAGATCGCTACGACTTTAGGCTGATGCTGAATAATCAGGCTTTCGATCTGATCGGCTGGATAAATAGTGCCCCATTCGATTTCCTCAGATACGACTTCCGCACCGAGACGCTGGCAGATCTCGACCTTGAGATGCCCGAAGCGCCCGAAGATCGGCACCAGCACCTTGTCGCCAGGCGCCAGAATGGAAGCGAGACAGGCTTCGATGCCGGCCCGGGCCGTGCCATCGATCAGAAACGTCCATTGGTTTTTGGTTCGGTAGATATGGCGATAAAGCGCCATGACCTGGTTCATATACTCAGTGAATTGCGGGTCGTACTGGCCCTGCAACGGCACGGACATGGCGCGCAGCACGCGCGGGTAGACATCGACCGGACCCGGCCCCATCAGCAGGCGTGGCTCCGGATCGAGTTCTTTGAAAAGCTGCGGCTGCTCGGAACGTATCTCGGGCGTGGTCACAAGCGGGCTCCATCCTATCCATCCCAGGTCGTCAGACGTTAAACGCAGATGTTCCCGCTTGTCATCTCGCTCATTCGCGCTGTGCGCTCGAAAAAACAGCAGACTGCAAATTATTTTTGCGCTGCCCATGCCTTGATCATCGTCAGATGACGTGCTTCGATCGGGAAATAGAAGATTGCCGATCCAATCATCACGCAATGCGAAAAGCGAAAAAAAGGGAACGCACATGCCGCACTGCAATTTCAGACCGTCTCGTTGGCTTGCTGGTTTGGCAAGCGCACTCCTGGCATCGAGCCTTCTCGTTTCCGCTGCGCATGCGCAGGAAAAGGTGCTGCGGGTCGCAATGACCGCCGCCGATATTCCCAAGACCAACGGCCAGCCGGACCAGGGCTTTGAAGGCAATCGCTTCACCGGCATTCCGATGTTCGATGCGCTGACGCATTGGGATTTGTCGTCGGAAGAAAAGGCGAGCGTCCTAATCCCGGGTTTGGCGACCGAGTGGACGGTTGATGCCAACGACAAAACGAAGTGGACCTTCAAGCTGCGTTCGGGCGTGGTTTTTCATGACGGTTCGCCAGTTAATGCCGACGCCATTGTTTGGAACGTAGAAAAGGTTCTGAACAAAGAAGCTTTGCATTATGCGCCTGACCAGATCGGCGTCACCGTATCGCGCATGCCGACGTTGGTATCGGCGCGCAAGATCGATGATCTGACGGTCGAATTGACGACCAGTGAGCCGGATTCCTTCCTGCCGATCAATCTGTCCAACCTGTTCATCGCCTCTCCAGTGCATTGGAAGGCCAAGTACGACGCGGTTCCGGCTTCGGTCACGGACACGGTTGAGC
>JAEZBU010000405.1 GCA_023426855.1 Pseudomonadota bacterium
AGGACAACGGTGACGATCTCGTCGAGGCGCACGAGATCAACGTCACGCCTTTCATCGACGTCATGCTGGTGCTGCTGATCATCTTCATGGTGGCAGCGCCGCTCTCCACCGTCGACGTGCATGTCGATTTGCCGGTGTCAAACGCCCAGCCGCAGCCGCGTTCCAATGAGCCGATCTTCCTGACCGTGAAAAGCGATCTCACGCTCAGCCTTGGCAACGACCCTGTGCAGCGCGATGGGCTGAAGGCGGCGCTCGATCAAAAAACCGCTTCCAACATCGATGAGCGCGTGTACGTGCGCGCTGAGAAGACGGTCGACTATGGCGACCTGATGGACGTCATGAACCTGTTGCGCACGGCGGGATATTTGAAAATCGGGCTGGTCGGCCTGGAAAGCGTGCCATCCCCGAACGATCCGATCCCTGCTCCGGCACAATCGCCCGAAACCAGTCCGCTTGCTCCTGCTCAGCCGAATGGTGGCGCCTCGGGAGGGCAATAGGTTCGTGGGGGACGAGCGGGTAGCCGAACATAGAGAAACCCTGTCACGATCCATCGTTCGCTGGGGTGGCGCGGCATGCTGCGCTGCCGTCGCGCATGGCGCTATCGTATGGGTGGCTCTCAATTGGCAGAAGGCGGATGCATCCAGCGAGCCCGCCGGCGCCATTATGATCGAGCTCATGTCTGTTCCCGTAGCCCCCGAGGCTCCGCCCCAAGATGTGGCAATCGGCGAGCAACAGCAGGCTTCCGTAGACAGCACGGAAACCGAAGCGGAGGAAGAGCCCGAGGAACCCGAAGAGCCGGAACCGCCGGAGCCCGAGCCGCCAAAACCCGAGCCACCCGAAGAACCGCTCGACATTCCCGAGCTCGAGGAAATTCCGGAAGCCGCCGCGGTCCTGGAAACCAAAACCGAGCCACCACCGCCCGAACCGGAGAAAATCGAGCAGGAAATCAAGAAGCCACCCGAGCCGATCAAACCGAAGCGGAAGCCGCCGCCTCGCAAGCGGTCCGCTGCCGCGCAGGCTTCCGCGCCGCGCCCCGTGGATGCCAAGCGCGCCCGGACGAATGCAGCACAGCGCGCGGGCATGTCCTCGTCGCAATCGCCGGCCACTTGGCGTGGCGCACTCGTCGCGCACCTCAATCGTCACAAGCGTCACCCCGGTGGCGCGCGTGGAACTGCGAGAGTTTCGTTCACGATCAATCGGGCGGGCAGCGTACTGAGTGTCAGCCTTGCCGGATCTTCGGGCAATCCGCGGCTCGATCAGGAAGCGTTGTCGTTGATCCGCCGCGCCGCCCCGCTGCCACGCCCGCCTGCGAATTTCGGCGGACAGCGGATCACGCTATCGGTTCCGGTGCATTTCCGCTGAGAAGCGCGCGTTCAGCGCGAGGGAGACACTCCCCAAAGGACGTCTGCGTTGATGTCGCTGATCGCGGCACATCCTGTCAGCGCCATGGCGACCTCAAACTCGGCGCGCAGGATCGTCAGCAAGTGAATGAGCCCGACCGGTCCGGCAACCGCGAGAGCATGCATGATGGGTTGCCCGATGAGAACCGCACGGGCTCCAAGGGCGAGTGCCTTCAGAACGTCGGTGCCACGGCGGACGCCACCGTCGAATAAAATCGGCACACGGCCTTTGACAGCCGGCGCGATAACCTGCAGCGCCTCAAGACTGGAAGGAAGCGTGTCGAGTACGCGCCCGCCATGGTTGGAGACCACGATTCCGTCCAGCCCGTTTTCAATCGCCCGTTCGGCATCGCGCGGGCTCATGATGCCTTTCAATAGAATCGGCAAGCTGGTTTGGCTGCGCAGCCAGGTGATATCTGCCCAGGTCGGCGCCTTATCGAGAAGCCCCTTGAAAACCGGGCTCTCTCCTGGCCCTGCCCGCGAAACAGGCCCCGGCATGCCTTCGATGTTAACGGGCCGCACATTCGGTGGCAGTTGGAAGCCCGCGCGCTGCTGATCATTGCGCACGCCGTTCACAGGCGCATCGACTGTCACCATCAGGGCTCGGCAACCGGCTTCCTCGGCGCGACGCACGAGAGATAACGTCGCCTCCCGCTCCTGCTGGAAGTAAAGTTGAAATATGAGCGGTGCTTGCGACGCGGCAGCGATCTCCGCGATCCGCACGCTCGCCAGCGTGCTGATGGTCATCCATGTCGAGCACGCAGACGCCGCCAATGCAGTTGCCAACTCACCGTCAGGATGCGCGAGCTTCTGATAAGCCACAGGCGCAAGGATGATGGGAACATCGAGCGGAAGCCCCAGCAGCGTGCTGTGTGTCGACGCGCCTGCCATGTCAGCCAGCACCCTGCCGGAGAGCTGCAGGTTATCGAAAGCCTCGCGGTTCCGCCGCATCGTCAGCCCGTCGGCGCCGGCACCCGCGATATACGCCCAGATGCCCGCGGGGAGCCGCTCTTGGGCATAGCGCGCATAATCAGCCGCGCAGACCACATCGGGCGGAACAACGCTGTTTGTTGAGGCCGTCACGACGCCAGCGAGCCGACGGGCGTATGGGGCGCAGCACCCATCATACTTCGGCCCAGTGACGGATCAGGTTATGGTAATGCGCGGTGAGCCCGACCACGGCTGGATCATCGTCCGGCATCCGCTCCCTGACCTTGATGATCGACCGGTCGAGATCATAGAGCATATGCCGCTGCCAATCGTCCTTGACCATGGACTGCGTCCAGAAGAACGAACCCCAGCGGCTGCCGCGCGTCACCGGGTTGACACTGTGCATGCTGGTTGCGGGGTAGACCACCATATGGCCGGCGGGAAGCTTGACCTGATGCGTGCCATAGGTGTCGTGCACCACCAATTCCCCACCGTCATAATCTTCCGGCGGCGTCAGGAACAAGGTCGAGGACACGTCCGTGCGCAAACGCTGGCCTGAACCAGGCAGCGACCGTATCGACCCATCGACGTGAGCGCCGAATGTCATCCCGACATCGTAGCGATTGAACATCGGCGGCAGCACGCGCAGCGGCAAGGCGGCGCTCGTAAAGACCGGGTTACGCGCCAGTGCCCGCACGATCAAATGCCCGAGCTCCTGACCAGCCGGCGCATCAGTCGGAACCTGGAGATTGTTCTTCACCTTCGCCGCTTGATCGCCGGCTGTGGCACGGCCATCGATCCACGCCGTGTTTTCCAGAACGTTCCGGACGTGAGCCAACTCGTCCGGCGTCAAAAGGTTTGGGATCGTCACAAGCATTGGCGGACCTCAGAAACGCGGCGGACCTCGCAATGGCCCTGCCAGAACGGCGAATTGCCGGGACGAGCCCGGCAATCCGATTTCGGCGCGGCAGGGGGGACCAGCCGCACGCCGAGGAGTGAACAATCAGAAGTCCAGCTTGGTCGACAGCCAGAACGTGCGCGAAGATCCGAGATAACCCCAGCTTCCGTTCCAGTTCGTCGTCGTCAGATACTTCTCATCGAGAAGGTTATCGACGTTGAGCTGAAGCTTGATGTTGTCCGTCAATTCATAGGACGCCATCATGTTGACGAGGAAGTAATCCGGCAGCTTGCCAAACTTCCCGTTCGGGATGATACGCGTGGCGTCGTCGGGCCGGCCGACATAGGACTCGCCGACGTACTGCACGCCACCGCCCAGAGTGAAACCGTTGTCCCAACGATAGGTCGTCCACAAGGTCGCGGTGATGTTCGGCGTGAAAGCCAGCTCGTCGCCGTTTGTTGTGCTTACGCCTGTGAAGCCCGGAGCGACCGTTCCGCTGACCCCATAATCGCTGTCTACAGCATCATCAACGGCTTGACCGTGTTTGCGCTCGCTATCCATCAGTGTCAGGCCGCCGAACAGGCTCCACCGGTCCGTGACCTTACCGGCTACACCGAACTCAACGCCGCGCACCAACTGCTTGCCGTAAACGACCTGAGGGTTCAGCGGATCGGTGCCGTTGATATAGGCGACCTTATGCTTTTCCGTCTGGAACAGCGCGGCCGTCGTCGACAGGCGGCCACCGAAGAAATCCCACTTCACGCCAGCTTCGTAGTTGTGAAGCTCGACGGTGTCGGCGTTGGCAACAAGTCCAGGGAATGCGCCATCATGATCGCGTGAGATATCCGGGTTCGACAGAAGCGACCCGTGCGGCAGGTGCGACAAGCCATATGAGGCATAGAAGCTGCCGTTCTCGACCGGCTTGTAAACGACGCCGATCTTGCCGCCGATCGTCGTATCGGTCTTGCTGTAGCGCTGCTGTCCCGGCGGCAAACCGGGAATGGTGCGGCCCGTACCGGTCGTCACCACATCGGCATCGAAACGCTCGACGCGAACACCGCCGCTTATCTCCCAGTGCTTGTTCAGCTCAATCGTATCGTACGCGTAGAATGCCAGCGTATCGACATCGACATGATTGCTGCCGTTATAGGTTGGGTTGATACCGCGACCGATATGCAAAGCATCTGACTTTTCGTTCGAAATCTCGATGCCGGTAGAGAATGTGTGCTTCAGACCACCCGTGTAGAGTTTCGCCAGAACGTTTGTCTGGTTCGAGATGCTCTCGTTGACGCGATCATAGTTATAGGGATTGGGTGCTCCAGGAAGCGCCGCAGTCGCAATATGATATCCTGCAACGCGATCCAAATGCGCCCAACGTGTCTGATTGCTGACCGTCACGCCCGGCGCGATATCGTATTCGAACCGCGCGAGGGCAGCGTCGCTCTTTACGTCGTCGAAATCGGAGCGAAAACCAAAGAACGTATCGCGCGCGCCGTTGGAAGCAACATAGTTCGCACCAACTCTCGGACCTGCGCCAGGAATTCTGACACTGGCCCCGCCCTGATTGAAGGAGACGCCGGAGTCTGGAATGTCATTCCGCTCGACGTGCTCGTAGGACAGGTAGGTGCGGAAATTCGTGCCGAGGCCGAACGCTACCGACGGTGCGACGCCCCAGGCGTTGTTCTCCACGATCTCTCGACCGGGAACACCACCATTCTCAGCCATCACGTTGAGTCGGATTGCCGTGCTCGAATTGATCTTCT
The DNA here is from genome assembly GCA_023426855.1 of Pseudomonadota bacterium. GTDB lineage: Bacteria > Pseudomonadota > Alphaproteobacteria > Rhizobiales > Hyphomicrobiaceae > ZC4RG25. The sequence continues at coordinate 4,992 of JAEZBU010000405.1, forward strand.
GGTTGACATCGGCCGTGCCGCGCCAGCGCGACTTGGAATCGTATTCATCGAAGCCAACGCCAACGGTGCCACGATAGAAACTCTCGAGCAGCGGAACCTTGGTATTCATGTTGATGTAGCCGCCGGCGCCACTACGACCGTTGTCGGCTGCAGCACCCTTGACGACTTCAACGCTCTCGATGTTGAAGGTATTGCGCGAGTAACTGCCGTTGTCGCGAACACCATCAATGAAGATGTTACCGGTCGAGTTGAAACCGCGAATGTTGAACTGACCGCCGCCCGCAGCGAAGCCGTTTTCGCCGGCATCAAACGTGATGCCTGGGGTGTTCTTCAGCGCATCGACCAATGTCTGGCTGTTCCGCTCCTGCAGTATCTGCTGCGGTATAACCGTCACCGTCTGCGGCGTGTTGAGCAGCGGCGCAGTGGCTTTGGGCGACGATAGTTGATCGACCTTGTAGCCTTCGTCGCTCTGCGCGGCGGCTTCGCCATCGCCGGTCGCACCTTCGACGGTAATACCGTCCAGCGCGATGGAACCGGCCTGCTGTGCCTGCGCGGGGCCGGTCAAAGCCGCAGACAGAGCCAGCAGAGGCACTAACCCAAGCGTATTCTTGAAAGATGCGTCCGATGTCGTCTGGCTTGGCTCAGACCCAGGCCTACCCGAATTTTCAATCATGCCTCGCCCCCAAAATCATGCGTACTCCGCGCTTCGCTGAGCGCGAAACGTCGGTATCTCGATGCAAAATGTGCGTTTATTGCCTAGCGCTGGAAGCGCGTGGGTAGGTCGCCTGAGCAGCGACCAGGGCACAATCAGAAAACTAGACCACTTTTGTCAACTATTAGACTAAGCTCCGGGCTCAAAGCCCGCCAATTGCGGCAAAATTGCCACTGTTCCCTGACGTCTTTGCGGCCCCTGATGCTAACACCTGCTGCACGCGCGGGTCAGGATGTTCGGCGAAAAACGCAACGATTTCGGCGCAAAACCCAGGAGATGCGACAGCCAGCGACTGCGCGAGCCATGGCAGCGCATCGTCCACGCGACCGTCAGCCAACAGACAGCGCGCCGTATGGAACTGTCCCCGGAAGCAGCCACCCCGTGCAGCGCGCAGATACCATCGCCGCGCCGCAGTGAGATGTACGCGGCGCCGCCATCCCTCCTCCAGCGACTGGCCGATCATGACCATCGCTTTCGGATTGCCGCGACGGGCCGATCGCACCAGCAGCGTCATTGCATCCTCGATCGACTTGGTGGATCGATCGTGGCCCAGCATCAAGCATGCGAGATTGAAGCAACCCCACGGATCGTTGCCGTCGGCGGCGATGCGAAACCAACGGGCGGCCTGGGCAATATCGACCACTGTACCAAGCCCGAGCTCATGGCATCGACCGACCATGTTCGCCGCTTCGACATCACCGGCGCGCGCAGCCAGGCTGAACCAACGCAGCGCCGCCTCCGCATCCCTCTCCACGCCGTGCGCCGTCAACAGGAGATGACCCCAAACGAGTTGGGCCTGGGGATCTCCGGCGACGGCAGCATTCCGGGCCCAATCCGCAGCACGTATCGGATCTTCAGCCATCAGCTGCGAATACCGCTCGACAGTCGTCATCACCCGCATCGGCAATGCGATACGTCGCCAGTCAAATGGTTCCAGCGTTTCAGAGGTCGACATCTTGCGATCACAGATGAATGGCTATGCGCTACGTAGCGTCCATGCATGCATGCTGACGAGCGACCGAGATCGCGGCTGGCGAGGTCATGGCGGTTGAGAATTAGTCGACCCAAGCATTCAGTGCAAATGATCACCAGCGGAATTGTTTGTTCTGGTGCGGCAACTGCCAGCGCAATACAAGCTGGCCAGCAGCAAACCGGCGCGCGTGCATTCGGGCCACGCGCCTTACTCATTCAGGCGACGGCCTCTTGCGGCAATAAGCAGCCGCCTCCCGGCTCGCAAGGCAATGCACCCGTGTTATAAGCCGATCAATGATCGGTCCATGCACCGCCACGCGACCACGCTTGGCGATTCAGACCCACAGCGAAAAGACCACGAGGAAATGCCCGATGGCCAAGACCGGCACAGTGTCGGAATCCGCCTGGAGTAGCAGCGAGCGATCCCTGCTCGCGCAAGTCTCCGGCGCTCACTTCGTCAGCCACTACCACATCATGACCCTGCCGGCGTTGATCCCGCTGATGCCCGGCTACATGAACGTCAGCCTGCTCGATCTCGGCTTGGCGCTGTCGGTGTTCAATATCGTGCTGTTCCTGTCGCAGACCCCGCTGGGATTCGCCACCGACAGGTTCGGCGCCCGTAATGTCTTGCTGTTCGGATTGTTCCTGGGCGCTGGCAGCTTCTTCCTGATGCTGTTCCAGAACTCCTACGCTTGGCTGATCGTCACAATGATCGGCGCGGGCATCGCGAACGGCGTCTATCACCCTGCAGATTATGCCCTGCTGTCGAGGGGGATCTCGTCACCCAACATGGGCAAGGCGTTTTCCGTTCACACCTTCTTTGGGTACATCGGCGCAGCCGCCGCCCCGGCGACGCTGCTGTTCATCGCCAGCTACGGCAGCATACCCATGGCCTTCGCATGCGCCGGCGGCATCTCGCTATTTGCCGGCCTTGTAATCGCTTTCACGAATGCCCTTCCCAAGCACGCGACCGACGGCAATTCAGCGGCGGCACGCGCCACTAGCGCCATCTCCTTCCGTGCGCTGCTGACGCCCGCAATCGCGTCGCTGACCCTGCTCTATGTGACGCTGTCGCTGAGCCAGTACGGCATCCAGGACTTCTCGGTGACGGCGCTGGTCTCCGGCTATGGCATAACGCTGCCGGTCGCCAACGCCGGGCTGACCGCGTATTTGTTTTCCAGCGCATTCGGCGTGCTGGCCGGCGGATTTATTGCCGATCGCACCACGCATCATGGCTATGTCGCCGCGCTGTCCATGCTGCTCTCGGCGGCAATCGTGATCGCCGTCGGGTACATCGCAATGCCCGGCATCGTGTTGATTGCTGCCCTGGGCTTCACGGGTTTCCTGTTCGGCGTCATCGCGCCGTCGCGCGATATGCTGGTGCGGTCGATCACACCGCACGGCGCGGAAGGCCGGGTATTCGGCATGGTCTCGACAGGCGCCTATATCGGCGCCGCCATCGCACCGCTGATATTCGCCTCACTTCTGGAAGGTGGCATGCCGTGGGGCGTCTTCCTGGTGACCGCGGGCTTCATGGTTCTGACCACGCTGATCACAGTTATTCAGGAACGCAGCATGCGCCCGAGCTGAGGCGGCACATTACCGTCCAAGAATGATGTCGGCGGCCTTCTCGCCGACCATCATCGCGGGCGCATTGATATTGCCGGAGGGAATGGTCGGGAACACCGAAGCGTCGGCGATGCGCAAGCCGTCGATGCCGAACACACGAAGGCTGGGATCCACAACAGCGGTCTGTGCGTCAGGTCCCATCCGGCAGGTCCCGCAAGGATGAAATACCGAATATGCGCGCTGGCGGATGTCAGCCAGCATTTCGTCATCGGTCGTGCATTGCCGTCCAGGTTTGATTTCCTGCTCGATCAACTCAGCGAACGTCGGGGTGGCCGCCAGGGTGCGCAGGAACTTCGCGCCCGCCAGCATATCGGCCTGATCGTCATCCGTGCTCATGTAGTTGGCCGAGATCGCGGGTGGCGTGCGCACGTCGGCGGAACGGATCGCAACGACACCGCGGCTCGACGGACGGCATGGCGAGATGCTGGTGTTGAAGCCGGAAAACGGGTCCGGTTTCATCAGCGCCCGGACGCCCGGCACCGCGCGCTCATAGCTCAGCGGCGAGAAGTAAAGTTGCATATCAGGACGGTCGGCACCGGGCCGGCTGCGATAGAAACCACCGCCCTGATTGACGCTCAACGCCAACGGACCGCGACGACGCAACAGATATTGCAGGCCAACCCGGATGCGTCCCGAAAGCGGCAACAGATCATCGTTCAGGCTGGGTCGCCGCCCGCGATAAACGTGGTCGTAGCACAGATGATCCTGGAAGTTCCGGCCCACCTGCTCCGAGGCATGCACGACCGCGATGCCGTGTTGTGCCAGCAGCGCGGGAGGGCCAACGCCCGAGACTTGAAGCAACTGCGGCGTGTTGAAAGCGCCTGCCGAGACGATCACGTCGGAACCGGCGCGGCAGGTCATCTCCTGGCCGTCGCGCACATACGCGACGCCGATCACACGCCGTCCCTCAAACAGCAGTCGCGTTGCCAGCGCGCCGGTTTCCAGCCGAACGCGGCCGCGCTTCACCGCGGGGTGCAGATAGGCTCGCGCCGCCGAATCTCGGAAACCACCGCGCGTGTTGATCTGATAAATGCCGACGCCTTCCGACGTCTCGCCATTGAGATCCGCATTAAACGGCAGGCCGATCTCGCGACCCGCCTTGACGAACGCATGCGTCAGCGGATGCGCGTCAGCGGCAATGTCCGTGATATGCGTAGGACCGCCCGCGCCATGCCAATCCGATGCACCCAGCGCGTGATCCTCCATGCGCTGATAGACCGGCAGCACGTCAGCCCAGCTCCAGCCCGGATTGCCCAATGCCGCCCAGCCGTCAAAATCCTCCGGCTGGCCGCGGACGTAAACCATGGCGTTGATCGAACTCGATCCGCCAACCACCTTGCCGCGCGGCTGGTAGATCTCGCGGTTGTTCAGCGCCGGCACCGGCTCGGTGCGGTACATCCAGTTGACGTTCGGATTGTAGAAGCTTTTGCCGTAGCCGATGGGGAGGTGAATCCAAGGGCTGCGATCTATCGGTCCGGCTTCGAGCACCAGAATGCGCCGGCCTGCCTCAGCCAGCCGCCCGGCCAGAGCGCAACCCGCCGAACCGGCACCGATGATAATGTGATCGTAGGTGTCCACTGCATCGCTCCCCGTCGGCGGGACATTAGTGATGCTTCACGCCGCGGCGCAGGTCCATTCAGGTCAAATCAGTGGTCCACTATCGTCGAACCTCACGCGCTTCGCCTGATCGCCATGAGGTCATCAATGGCCAATCGCAACCGCCGCGCGCTGCTCTCGATCTGCGCCGGCGTGAAGCCGCTGAAGCCCAGCACAATACCTTCCCGTGGCATCGGCTCGATGCAGAACCGCGCGATGGGCTCGATGGTGAGGTCACGCTTTGCAGCCGCCGCGGCAACGTCCGCCGCCCGCAGCCGCCCTTTGAGAAACGCAACAGTGTGCAGCCCCGTGGTGGTCGGGACGATCTCCAGATACTCGGACAAATGCTTATCCACGGCGTCCAGCAGCGCCTGGTAGCGCTCGCCGTAGAGCTTGCGCATGCGACGGATGTGGGTCGCAAAGTGCCCCTCGGCGATGAACTCCGCCACGATGGCCTGCAGCGCCGTCGGAACACCGGGCGAGAACGCTTCCAGGCTGATCTCGAACTGCTCGGCGAGCGCGGGCGGCGCCAGCACAAAACCGAGCCGCAAGGCGGGAAACAGCGACTTCGAAAACGTCCCAACGTAAATCACCCGGCCCGATTGATCGACGCCCTTGAGCGTCGGCAGCGGCAGGCCCTCGAAGCAGAACTCTCCGTCCCAATCGTCCTCGATAACCCATGCGTTGCTGGCCTCGGCGGCTTGCAGCAGCGCGAAACGACGCTCCAGGCTCATCTTGGCGCCGAGCGGCTGCTGATGCGATGGCGTGACGAATGCGATCTTGAAGCGCGGTGCGCGCTGCAAAGCCTGATCGACGTCGAGGCCGCCGTCGTCCACGGACACCGGAACGACGTCCGCCCCGTGCAGCACGAAACAGTTGCGCGCGCCAATTGCGCCGGGGTTCTCGAACCAGACCTTGTCGCCGGGATCGATCAGCATGCTTGCAATCAACTGGAACGCCTGCTGCGCACCGGCAACCACGTAAATCTGGCTCCAGTCGCAGGCGATCCCGCGGTTCAGCCGCAGATGCGCCGCAATGGCCTCGCGCAGCGGCCGATAGCCGTGCGGCGAGGGATAGCCCAGTACATCATGGCGCGCCTTGCGCCAGTGCTTGCCCGACAGCCGCGCCCATTGCGCCATCGGAAAACTGTCGAATGCCGGCATGGCGGTGGTGAACGGGCGCGGCGCGTGGGCGAGGCGGACACCGAACAGGCGCGACGCGGAGGTCATCGCGTCGGCCAGTTTGGCGCGCGCCGTCACCTTCGGAATATCCAGCACCGGCATCGCGGGCCGCTCGTTGCGCAGCGCATCGCTGACGAACGTGCCGGCACCGACTTGCATTTCGATCAGCCCCTCGGCTGCCAGTCGGTCGAAACTTTCGACGATGGTAGTGCGCGCGACGCCCAGTTCCTTGGCCAGTGTGCGCGTCGCGGGCAGCCGCTCCCCGGCCCTCAGTGCGCCGCCAAGGATCAGCTCACGCAAGCCGGTGCAGATCTGGACACTCAGCGGGTGCGGCGCCATGCGGTCGAGCGCCAGCGATTGCAACAAGGCTCCTTCAGCGCGCTTCACCATCGGTGTCGTCTCCCGCAAAACCGATAATGGTCTGCCCCTTAGAACAGAATGGACCTTAAGCACAGACCATTTCCAGCACATTTTCGCTCCCCGCAGCCAGTCGGTATCCGACGCTGCGTAGCGACATGCGATTGGCAACCCCGATGAAAATCACGCGCCTGGAAACCTTCAGTGACCGCCATGTCGGCATGGTCCGGGTCACCACTGACGAAGGGCAACAAGGCTGGGGGCAGCTCTCGCCCTACAATGCGGACATCACCGCGACGGTGTTTCACCGCCAGATCGCACCGTGGGCGTTGGGTGCCGATGCGCGCGACATCGATCACCTGGTCGACATCATCCCCGAGCGCGAACACAAGTTTCCGTGCTCATACCTGTTCCGCGCGCTGACCGGCCTCGACACTGCGCTGTGGGATCTGCGTGGACGGATCGAAGGCAAGAGCGTGTGCGAGTTGCTTGGCGGCACGCCACGCCCGTTTCCAGTGTACGCCTCCAGCATGAAGCGTGGCGAAATCACACCGGAAGCCGAAGCCGAACGCCTCCAGCGGCTGCGCGACGCCTACGGGTTTCGCGCGTTCAAATTCCGCGTCGGCCGTGAATGCGGGCACGACGTCGACGAATGGCCGGGCCGCACTGATGCCATCGTGCCGATGGTGCGGGCCGCGCTCGGCCCCAATGCGACACTGCTGGTCGATGGCAACAGCGCCTACTCGCCGCAAAAGGCGATCGAAGTCGGCCGCATGCTGGAAGACCACGGCGTCGTGCATTTCGAGGAGCCGTGCCCATACTGGGAACACGGCTGGACGCGGCAGGTGAAAGATGCGTTGTCGCTCGACGTCACCGGCGGCGAGCAGGACTGCGATCTCACGCTGTGGAAATACATGATCGACAATCGCATCGTGGACGTCGTGCAGCCCGACGTCTGTTACATCGGCGGCGTGCAGCGCATGCTGAAAGTCGCGAAATGGGCCGAGGCGGCCGATATTCCGGTAACGCCACACTCCGCCAACCAGTCGCTGGTCACGACTTACACGCTGCACATCATGGGCGCGATCCGGAATGCCGGCCCCTATGTCGAGTTCTCCATCGAAGGCGAGGACTACTATCCCTGGGAGCGCGGGTTGCTGCGCAATCCGCTGAAAGTGCGCGACGGCATGGTCGATATTCCGTCCGAACCGGGCTGGGGTGTCGAGGTCGATCCGGCGTGGCTGGACCGCGCGGATTATGAAGTCAGCGAGCTCGACCAGTGAACCACGACCGCAGCCAACTGATCGCCGAGATCCGCGCAACCGGAACGATTGCAGGCTTGCCCAGCGGGCACTTTATCGATGGCCGGTTGGTGCCGCCCGCAGCCGGCCGAACGATCGACAGTTTCGATCCTGGCCGTGGACGGCCGTTTGCGTCGTTTGCTGCGGGCGATGCCGAGGACGTGCAGCGTGCCGTCGATGCCGCCCGCCGCGCGTTCAAATCCTGGGGCCGCAGCAAGCCCGCTGAGCGCGGCCGTATTCTGCAGCTCGCCGCGGCACTGCTGCGAGAACGTGCCGCCCAGTTCGCCGTGGTCGAAAGCCTGGACAGCGGCAAGCGACTTGTGGAAGCGGAAGGTGACGTCGCCGGCGTGGTGCGCGCCTTCGAGTATTACGCCGGCGCGGCCGACAAGCTGCATGGCGACAGCATTCCGCTCGGCCCGGATTACGTGGGTCTGACCGTCGAGGAACCTGTCGGCATCGCGGCGCAGATCATTCCGTGGAATTACCCGATCTCAACGGCGGCGCGCGGCATCGCACCGGCTCTCGCGGCAGGCTGCACGATCGTCGCCAAGCCCGCCGAGCAGACGCCGTTCACCGCGCTTATGTTGGCGCAATTGCTCAGTGAAGCAGGCCTTCCGGACGGCGTGCTCAACGTCGTCACCGGCACTGGTGCGGACGCAGGTGCGCCGCTTGTTGCCAATCCGGGCATCGACCACATCACGTTCACGGGCTCGGTGCCGACCGGCATTCGCGTCATGCACGCGGCCGCCGATAACGTCACGCGGCTGGTGCTGGAGTTGGGCGGAAAGTCGCCACTTGCCGTTTTTGCCGATTGCGACCTCGACAGCGCCATCGAGGGCATTCTCGGCGCCATCTACGAGAACGCCGGACAGATCTGTTCCGCCGGTTCCCGCCTGATCGTCGAGCGCTCGATCGCGGCCGAAGTTACCCAGCGCCTCGCGGAACGTGTGTCAGCGATGCGGATCGGCCATGGCCTCGATGATGTCGATATCGGGCCGGTCAATTCCGCCGTTCAGCTCGCCTCGATCGCGCGCCGTGTCGATGCCGCGAAGGCAGCCGGCAACACGGTGATCGCGGGCGGCGCGATCATTCCCCCGGATCAAGTCGGCGGTGGCTGGTTTTATCAACCGACCATTATTGCTGCTCAGTCGGTTTCCGATCCCCTGGTGCAGGAGGAGATCTTCGGCCCGGTGCTGACTGTGCAGCAGGTCGATGATCTCGACGACGCCATTGCCGCTGCCAACGCCACCCGCTACGCGCTGGTTGCGGGCATCTATACACGCGACCTCAGCAAAGCCTGGCGGTTCGCCCGCGAGATCGATGCCGGTCAGGTCTACATCAACGAGTATTTCGCCGGCGGCATCGAAGTGCCATTCGGCGGCAACAAAAAATCCGGCTTCGGACGCGAAAAAGGAATGAATGCGCTGCGCAGCTATTGCAAACTGAAGAGCATCGTCGCGCGGATCTGACCAGGACTTGAAAGCTCGTGTCCACTGCCCCGTTTGCTCCCGGCTTCAAGGCGCGTCCCTATTGGTGGGATGACGTGCCGCCACCGGACATACCCGTCACCGACCTTCCGCAAAAGGCAGACGTCGTCGTTGTCGGTTCCGGCTATACCGGGCTCAACGCGGCGCTGCAGACGGCGCGTGGCGGCCGCGAGACCGTCGTTATCGACGCCGAGGCCGCGGGCTTCGGATGCAGCACCCGCAATGGCGGCCAGATCTCGACCAGCATCAAGCCGGGTTTCGATGTGCTGGCCAAACGGCACGGGCCGGAGCGCGCCTTTGACATTTTGAAAGAGGGGCAGAACTCGCTAGCCTGGATCGGCAAGTTCGTCGCCGAGGAGAACATCGATTGCGATTTCTCCGTCGTCGGCCGCTTCCATGCCGCGCACAAACCGACCCAGTACGACGTCCTCGCCCGCGCGCTGACCAATCAGCGACCGGGTCTCGAAATCAAAGGCCATATGGTCTCCCGCGCCGACCAGCGCAGCGAAATCGGCAGCGACGCCTATTACGGCGGCGCGGTTTACAGCCAGCATGCCTCGATCCATCCGGCGCGCTATCACAATGGCCTGCTGCAACGCGTCAAGGCGGCCGGAGCGTTCGTCGCCACGCACTGCCCCGCCACAGCTATCGCGCCGCACGGCTCCGGCTTCCGCATTACGACATCGCGCGGCACGATCACGACGCGCGATGTGATCATCGCCACCAACGGCTATACCGGCAGCGTTACGCCGTGGATGCAGCGCCGCGTCATCCCGATCGGCAGCTACATGATCGCGACCGAGCCTCTGCCAGATGGGCTGCTCGACCGTCTGATGCCGCGCAATCGCATCATCAGCGATACGCGCAAGGTGGTCTTCTATTACCGCGCCTCGCCCGACCGCCGACGCATCTTGTTCGGCGGCCGAGTTTCCTTGAATGAGACCGATCCTCGCAACAGCGGCCGCAAGCTGTATGCGGAAATGATTCAGATCTTCCCGGAATTGGCGCACGTCGGCGTCAGCCATTCCTGGACTGGTACCATCGCCTACTCGTTCGATGAACTCATGCATGTCGGCCGGCACGACGGCATGTACTACGCCATGGGCTACTGCGGCGCGGGCGTCGGAACCTCCAGCTATTTCGGCATGCGCATCGGGCAGCAGGTTCTGGGGCTCGCTGAGGGACGCACCGCGCTCGACGGCCTGAACTTCCAGACACGTCCGCTGTATACTGGCAATCCATGGTTCCTGGCGCCGTCGGTGCTTTACTATCGTTGGCGCGATCGCTGGATGGCTTGACGGAGAAAGGGCGGCTGCTGAACGATTGGCCTTCTCGAATTCCCACAATGGACCTTATGGGCATGCCAATTCCGGTGGAACCTTGCCTCATACCGGCTTCTGAAGTCAGCGCGAGGAGACAGACCAAATGTCCAGGCGAACGAGAATTCCCAAACTTGCAATCGCGGTCGCAGCTCTCAGCCTTGCAGCGGCAGGCCCAGCGTGGAGCCAGGAGCTGACGGTGGTATCGTTGGCGGTTCGTATCAGGACGGTCAGAGCAAGGCGCTGTTCGTCCCGGCCGCCAAGGCCATGGGCATCAAGCTGAAGGAAGAGACGTACACAAGCATCTCCGATCTGCGCCTTAAGGTGAAGGCCGGCGCAGTGACGTGGGATGTCGTGACCAGCGGTTCGGGTAGCGCCGCGCGCGCCGGCGCCGAAGGCATCCTGGAGAAGCTCGACTATAAGACCATCGACGTCTCCAGCTTCCTGCCCGGCATGGCGCAGGAATACTGCGTCGGCGGCGACGTATTTTCGACCGTGCTGGCCTGGAACACCAAGACCTACGGCGACAAGGGTCCGCAGAGCTGGGCCGACTTCTGGGACGTGAAGAAATTCCCCGGCAAACGCGCCTATCGCAAGGGCGTCGCCGGTGCACTTGAGCCAGCGCTGATGGCCGACGGCGTTCCCCCGGAGAAGGTCTACGAGGTGCTCTCCTCACCCGGCGGCATCGAGCGCGCGATCAAGAAGATCAAGGAGCTGAAGCCGCACATCGCAGTGTGGTGGGCATCGGGCGCTCAGCATGCCCAGCTCATGAAGGACGGCGAAGTCGACATGACGACCGGCTGGAATGGCCGCTTCGACGTCGCTGCCAAGGACGGCGCCAATGTCGCCTACACCTTCAACCAGGGTCTGCTCGACAACGACTGCTACGCCATCCCGAAGGGTGCGCCGAACAAGGATCTGGCCATGAAGTTCCTGGCCGAGATCACCAAGCCGCCGTATCAGGCCGAATTCACCAAGTACATCACCTACGGCCCGACCAACACCAAGGCCTTCGAGATCGGCGCGATCGATCCGGCCTTCGCCAAGAAGCTGCCGTCGCATCCGGAAAACGCGGCCAAGCAGGTTACGAGCAATCTCGACTGGTACATCAAGCATGAAGCAGAAGCTTCGGCCGCCTACCAGAACATGCTGACGGAGTGACGGAGACGGGGCGTTCCGCAGTGATCACGCGGAACGCCTCCCGGTCCGGCACGCAATACTGAGACGTGGCTCCTTATTGATGGCACCCAGCGCAGCGCTCGACATAACCATCCGCAAGCTCACCAAATCCTACGGGCCGGTGCGGGCGCTGGACAACGTCGATCTCGATATCAAGGCCGGTGAGTTCCTGACCCTGCTCGGTCCGTCGGGCTCGGGCAAGACCACTTTGCTGATGGCGCTCGCTGGATTTCTGCGTCCCGATCGCGGCAGCATCCTGTTCGGCGAACGCGAGGTGATCCGGCTGGCGCCGCACAAGCGCGACGTCGGCATGGTGTTCCAGAACTATGCGCTGTTCCCGCATATGGACGTTGCGCGCAACATCGCCTTCCCGCTGCGCTTGCGCAAAACACCTGCCGCTGAAATCGCTCAGCGTGTCGAAGCCGCCCTCGATATGGTGCAGCTCGGTGGTTACGGCACACGCAGCATCGATCAGCTCTCCGGCGGCCAACGTCAGCGCGTGGCACTCGCCCGCGCTATCGTGTTCGAGCCGCGCATCATCCTGATGGACGAACCGCTGTCGGCCCTCGACAAGCAGCTCCGCGAGCGCATGCAAATCGAGCTGCGGCAGCTTCACGACAAGCTCGGCGCCACGACGATCTATGTCACGCACGACCAGCGCGAAGCGTTGACCATGTCCGACCGCATCGCCGTCATCAATGGGGGTTGCGTCGTCAGGCTGGATACACCGCGCCAGATCTACGAGCGCCCCGGAAGCCGCTTCGTGGCGGAATTCATCGGTGAATCGACCTTTTTGGATGTCATGACGACAGACGGCGTCAGCCGCTGTGCCGGCTCTGTCATCCAGCCTGCGGGCGGCGTCGCTCCTGCCGGACGCGCGCTGCTGATGGTGCGGCCGGAACGGCTGCGCGTGCTCAACGGCAGCACGCCCGAGGGCTACAACCGCTTCGAGGGCAAGGTCACCAATTCGGTCTACCAGGGCGAAACGATCCTGCTGCAAGCAGCGCTGAGCGATGGCAGCCCCGTCAACGTCCGCCTGATGTCCAGCAGTTCCGAACCCACGCCATTCGCCCACGGTGCCGCGATCTCGCTCGGCCTGCCGATTGCCGACACGGTTGTGCTAGAGGACGACAAGGACCGGACCGCATGACCGCAACAGCTGATCTGTCGGTCTCCCGCTCGCACGATCATGCCCACGCGCTACGCCGCGACGATGTCACTGAGCGGCTGCTGCTGTTTGGCCTTGCCGCGCCCGCCCTGCTGCTCGTCATCATCACCATGCTGCTGCCGGTCGGGTGGCTGTTCTGGCTGTCGTTCCTCGACGACAGCGGCGCTGCCAGCCTCGAGCACTACCGCCGCATGCTGGAGCAGCCCTCCTACGCCCGCACCTTCCGCACGACTTTTGAGATCAGCCTGCTGACGACGGCCATCTGCATCATCCTTGGCTACCCGCTGGCATACTTCCTGTCGCAACTGCCGCGCCGCGCCGCCAATCTGTGCATGATCGCGGTGCTGTTGCCGTTCTGGACCTCGTTGCTGGTGCGCACTTACGCGTGGCTCGTGCTGCTGCAGCGTAGCGGCCTCATCAACCGCTGGGGCATGGACCTCGGGCTCTGGTCCGAGCCGCTGGCGCTCGTGCATAACCTCACCGGCACGCTGATCGGCATGGTGCACATCATGCTGACGTTCCTGGTGCTGCCACTCTACGCCACCATGCGATCCATCGATCGCGATCTGTTGCGCGCGGCCGCCAACCTTGGCGCCAGCCCGACGCGGAGTTTCTGGATGGTGTTCCTGCCGCTGTCGCTGCCCGGCCTGTTCGCGGGCTCCGTGCTCGTCTTCATCCTATGCCTTGGATTCTACGTCACGCCCGCGGTGCTCGGTGGCGGCAAGGTGATCATGGTATCGAACCGCATCGCCAACGACATAGAGCTGTTCTTCAATTGGGGCGCGGCCAGTGCGCTCGGCGTGGTGCTGCTGGTGCTGACACTGGCCTTGCTGTGGATCGCAACGCGGCTTGCGCGCGGCGCCAAGCTTTGGGGTGGAGGCCACGGCTAATGAGCTGGCTCGACCGACCCGCGTCCGAAACCCAGATCACACATCGCGGCAGGCTCTGGCTGTACGTCGTCGGCGTTCTGGTGCTGGCGTTCCTGGTGCTGCCGACGCTGATCGTCATCCCGATGTCGTTCTCCGGATCGCAGTATCTGGAATTTCCGCCGCGCACGTGGTCGCTGCGCTGGTACGACAGCTATGTCTCGTCGCGCACCTGGATGTCGGCGACCGAAACGTCGCTGAAGGCAGGCGCACTGACTGCGTTGCTGGCGACGCCGCTCGGCACGATGGCCGCATACGGCCTGTTCCTGTCGCGCTTCCGCTTTACCGGCCTTGCCACCATCCTGCTGATGACGCCGATCATCGTGCCGGTCATCCTGCTCGGCATTGCGGTCTTCTATGCCTATGTGCAGCTTAAGATCGTCAACTCGTTGCTCGGCATCGTGCTTGCCCACACCATGCTCGCCGTGCCGATCGTCATGATGATCGTGACCTCTGCGCTGAAGAGCTACGATCTCAACCAGGAGCGCGTGGCGCGCAGCCTCGGCGCCTCGCGCATCCAGGCGTTCTTCCTGGTGACCATGCCGCAGATCCGCTTCAGCCTGGTCACCGCCGCGATCCTGTCATTCCTCACCTCTTTCGACGAAGTGATCGTCGCCATGTTTATCTCCGGCGGCGACAACTCCACGCTGACGCGCGCCATGTTCGCCGCGCTGCGCGATCAGATCGATCCCACCATCGCGGCCATTTCGACGATCATGATCGTGGTGACGTCACTATTGCTGGCGTTGTCCCAGATGTTCGGCAAATCGAAAGACTGACTTGCCCGACACTGGGCGTTCGGCGATGCGTGACGTGTGTCGAGACGACGTCGGCGTCCTCGCCAACGACCAAGCGTTACACGAACTGCAGCACCGCCGCCGCGAGGACGAGGTAACGCCCGACCTTCGCGATCGTGACGAGCAGCAGGAATATCGGCAATGGCTCACGCATGACGCCAGCCGCAACCGTCAAAGGATCGCCGATGATCGGTGCCCAACTCAGCAGCAACGACCAGCGGCCGTAGCGCCGATACCAGCCTTGCGCCCTTTCGAGCGTGTCCGCCTTGACGGGAAACCACGGCCGGTCACGGTAATGCGCTATGCCCCGGCCCAGCGCCCAGTTGATCACTGAGCCCAGTACATTTCCGACACTGGCCACCGTGATCAGCAACCAGGCGGGATAGTGGCCCGTCGCCAGCAGGCCCGCCAGCACGGCCTCGGACTGCATCGGCAGGATGGTGGCAGCGGCCAGCGCGGCCAGGAACAGTCCGGCATAAACCGCGAGATCGGTCATCTCGCGGCGCCAGCCGTCATGCAAAAGTGGCGCCCCTTACGGTCGCGCCACTCCAGCAATGACAACGATACTGCGGATTGCATGCGAGCCATGGTGTCAGGGACCGCAGGGGCGTCCCTGCACCAGATGACGCTCAGGGCACGTAACGACGCGACAGCTCGGCGCGATCTTCGTAGCTCGCCTCGAAAATGCAGGCTGCCAGAGTGGCGCGAACCACCAGCAAACCCTGCGAAGCGGTGTTGCGGAACCCGTGCTTGGCTCCGGCCGGGATCAGCACCGAGTGGCCGGCGGTGGCCTGCATCTTCTCGTCATTGACCCAGATCTCGCCCTGCCCATCGAGCACTGTCAGCACTTCCTCGACGGCGTGCAGATGCGTCGGTGCGCCGAGCCCCGGCTGGCAATACTGATCGAAGATGCAAAGCTGATGTGCACCGTTCACCGCCGAGACCAGCATGCGCGTCGCCACGCCCTGCCGCCAATCCTCAACGCCCATCGCTTCGTGCTTGATAAATTGCATATGCTTCCGTCCTAGACTTTGATGCCTCATTCTTGATCAATTCCGCAGCGCAGGGCAAGGACTTGGCCGTCGCAGCCGACCTAATCAATGCGGGCTCGAACACCACCCGATACATCCTCATGAGACGAAAGTCGTGGCGGCAAGTTGCGCCAGATCAAACCGCTCACCGCTTGCCGGCCCATCCCCAGAGCGGTATGTCGTTGTGCTGAAGAAAAGGCCGGATAAGAAGACCTGAAGACATACAAGGCGCACAAGCGCCACCATTGGAGGAAACTGCATGCTTTCGCGTCGTCGTCTGCTGACTGTCGGCTCAACTGCGCTTGTCGGCGGTGTTTTCGGAGCCCCGTTCATCGCTCGGGCCCAATCGGCTGAGTTCAGCTACAAGTACGCCAACAACCTGCCCATCACCCATCCCATGAACGTGCGCGCCCGCGAAATGGCCGACGCGATCAAGGCGGAGACCAAGGGGCGGGTCGAGATCAACATCTTCCCCAACAACCAGCTCGGCTCCGACACCGACATGCTGAGCCAGGTGCGCTCGGGCGGCATCGAATTCTTCACGCTGTCCGGCCTGATCCTGTCGACGCTGGTGCCAGCCGCGTCGATCAACGGCATCGGCTTCGCCTTCCCCGACTATGACACCGTGTGGAAAGCGATGGACGGCGATCTCGGCAAGCACGTGCGTGGCCACATCGAGAAAGCCAACCTGATCCCGATGGAGAAGATCTGGGACAACGGCTTCCGCCAGACCACGACCTCGACCAAGCCGATCAATGCGGTGGAAGATTTCAAGGGCATCAAGATCCGCGTGCCGGTCTCGCCACTGTGGACCTCGATGTTCAAGGCGCTGGAATCTGCCCCCGCATCCATCAACTTCTCCGAGGTCTATACCGCCCTGCAGACCAAGGTCGTGGATGCCCAGGAAAATCCCCTGGCCATCATCTCGACGGCAAAGCTGTTCGAGGTTCAGAAATACTGCTCGCTGACCAACCACATGTGGGACGGCTTCTGGTTCCTGGCCAACAAGCGCGCCTGGCAGGCTCTGCCCGAGGATCTGCAGAAAATCCTCGCCAAGCACATCAACGATGCCGGCATGAAGGAACGCGCCGACGTCGCGCAGCTCAACGCCAACCTGCAGAAGGAACTCGCCGAGAACGGTATGGCGTTCAACCAGCCGAACGCAGACAGCTTCCGCGACAAGCTCCGCACCGCCGCCTTCTATGCCGAGTGGAAGGGCAAATACGGCGACGAGGCCTGGGGCATCCTCGAAAAGGCGGTCGGCAAGCTCGCCTGATCTTCCAGCTTCCCGATGCTGTCTCGTGACCTTCACATGACGGCAAACGTTACCTGCGCGCAGGCACTCGCTGCCTGCGCTCTGCTCTTTGGAGAGCGGACGGCATGGCTGCGACCGACCAGACGGTAGATATCAGCGACCTGAGCGAGAGCCGCGAGCCGCCACGCGCCGGCTCGCTCTGGCTCAGGCCGATCGAGGTTCTCGCCTCACTGCTGCTGGTGGCGATCGTGACGCTGCTGCTTGCCGGCGTCACCTCGCGCTATGTCTTCTCGCTGCCGGTAGTGTGGATCGACGAGGTCGCGTCGATCTGCTTCCTCTGGCTTGCCATGCTTGGCGCGGCGATCGCACTCGATCGCAACGAGCACCTCCGATTGACGCTGATGCTGCGCATGTTTGCAGAGCCGACGCAGCGCTTCATCGAAACGCTGGGCTGCCTGATCATCGCGACGTTCCTGCTGGCGTTGCTGCCGCCAGCGTTTGAATACGCCATGGAAGAATGGGCGATCATCACGCCCGCGCTGAACATTCCCAACACGTTCCGCGTTTCCGCCATTCCGTTCGGTTTCACCGCAATGCTGGCGATCGTGCTGGTTTACGCGGTGCGCACCTCGCGCATGCGGGATCTGCTGATCGGCGCGCTCATCATCGGCGCGATCGCAGCGACGCTCTGGTATTTCAGCCCGTCTCTGATCCGGATGGGCAACAGCAAGATCATCCTGTTCCTGGTGGTGTTCGTCGCCATCTGCCTCGCCATGGGCGTGCCGATCGCGTTCTGCTTCGGCATCGGCACTTTGAGCTATCTGGAGTTCGCCACCCGCACGTCCACCTTCGTCATGATCGGCCGCATGGATGAGGGCATGTCCCACCTCATCCTGATCTCGGTACCGATCTTCGTGCTGCTCGGCTGCATTCTGGACCAGACCGGCATGGGCAAGGCGATCGTCGATTTCCTGGCCTCGCTGCTCGGCCACGTAAAAGCCGGCATGTCATACGTGCTGCTGTGCTCGCTGTTCGTCGTTTCCGGCATCTCCGGCTCGAAGGTCTCGGACATGGCAACGGTAGCGCCGGCGTTGTTCCCGGAAATGAAGCGGCGCGGGCATAAGCCACGAGAGATGATCGCGCTGTTAGCCACAGGGGCGGCGATGGCGGACACCGTGCCGCCGAGCATCGTGCTGATCGTGCTCGGCTCGGTGGCCGGCGTCTCGATCGCGGGGCTGTTCACCGCCGGCATCGTGGTGGCGCTCGTGCTGCTCGCCACCCTGATCGGGCTGGCGCGCTGGAAGAGTCGGCACGAAAGCATGGACGGCGTACGCCGCGCGCCTATGAACGTGGTCGGCTGGACCATGCTGATCGCCGGACCTGCGCTGGTGCTGCCATTCCTGATCCGCAGCGCGGTCACCGGAGGCGTCGCCACCGCGACGGAAGTGTCGACTATCGCCGTGATCTACGCGCTGTTCGTCGGGATGGTGCTGTACGGCGGCATCAGCGGGCGCACGTTCTATAAGATGCTGGTCGATACCGCAGCACTCACAGGCGCCATCCTGATCATCCTCGGTACTGCGCTGGCCATGGCGTGGGCGATCACGCAAGCCGGCATCGCCCAGCAATTGGCGACCTTGATGACCGGCATGCCCGGCGGCTGGATCACCTACATGGGTGTAACCATCCTGGTGTTCCTGGTGCTGGGCTGTATCCTGGAAGGACTGCCCGCCATCGTACTGATGGCGCCGCTGATGTTTCCGATCGCCAAGCAACTCGGCATCAACGACATCCACTATTCCATGGTCGTCGTGACCGCGATGAACATTGGACTGATGACACCACCCATCGGCATCGGCTTCTATCTCGCCTGTAAGATCGGCGGCGTTTCCCCCGACGAGGCCCTTGGTGCAATCTGGCCCTATCTTGCCGCGCTGATCATCGGCCTCGTCGTCATCGCGGCAGTGCCGTGGATCTCGACTGGTTTGCTCTGAAACCCTCGCCCGACGAAAGCTGCCCGAACATGGACTGGATGCTGGTTTTCATCGCGGGCGTTTTCGCGCTCGGAGGCTTCGTCAAGGGCGCCATCGGCCTCGGTCTGCCGACCATCACCATCGGCCTGCTATCGCTGGTCATGTCGCCCCTGGAGGCGGCGGCCCTGCTCATTGTGCCCTCGCTGCTCACCAACGTGTGGCAGGCGATGGCCGGGCAATGGCTTGGCGCAATCGTCCGGCGGCTGTGGCCGATGCTGGCCGGTGTCTGCTTCGGAACGTGGGTTGGCATGGGCTTCATGACCGGCACACCGGCCCGATACGCAGCGCCCCTACTCGGCTTGGCTTTGATCGCCTATGCCGTTACCGCGCTGAGTGCGGTGCGCATGTCGGTGCCGCGCGACAAGGAACGCGGGATCGGCGGCGTGGTCGGCGTCATCACCGGATTGATCACAGCGGCCACCGGCATATTCGTCGTTCCCGCAGTCCCTTTCATCCAGTCGATCGGCTTGGAAAAGGACGAACTGGTCCAGACGCTCGGCGTGTTCTTTCTGGTCTCGACTTTCGCACTCGCTGTGAACGTCGGCTTCTCTGGCGGCCTCAATGCATCCATCGCCGTACCCGCCACTGTCAGCCTGGTGCTGTCCTGCGTCGGCATGTGGCTCGGACAGAACCTGCGCAAACGGATGGCTCCCGAAGCATTTCGTAGATGGTTTTTCATCGGCATGCTTGCGCTCGGCGCCTACCTCGCTCTCCGCGCGTTCGTTTGAGGCGCCAGACGGCCTGCCATGGATAGGCCCGTCATGCAGCCTGCCGGACTGTCGTAAAAACGTAGCATGCACGGGGGATACACGCGCGGGTTCGTGCTTCCTTGCCCTCTCACCGCCCATCCGGTTACGGTAGCAGCCGCTGCCAAGACCGGTCGGCAGATCAATATACATTCACCGGTCCAATAAACATCGGAGGTCCGCCAATGTTCAGACGTTTGGCTCTCGCCACAGCTTTTGGGCTCACAATGATTGCGGGAGCATTCGACGCCTCCGCTCAACAGCGCGCCATCTGCTACAATTGCCCGCCGGAGTGGGCAGATTGGGGCTCACAGCTCAAAGCCATCCAGTCGACCCTCGGCATCCAGGTGCCGCCCGACAACAAAAACTCAGGCCAGGCCATTGCGGCGCTGATCGCCGAGAAAGCCAACCCGGTCGCTGACGTCACCTATCTGGGTGGCATCGCCGCTGACCCGGCCAAGGACGCCGGTGTCCTTGCGCCATACAAGCCAGCCAACTGGGACAAGATCCCCGCCGACCTGAAAGATCCGGACGGCTACTGGTTCACCATCCACTCCGGCACGCTCGGCCTGTTCGTCAACAAGGCTGCGCTTGGCAACAAGCCTGTCCCGCAAAGCTGGGCTGATCTGCTCAAGCCGGAATACAAGGGCCTCGTCGGCTACCTGGATCCGACCTCGGCCGCTGTCGGTCAGCTCGGCGTAATGGCGATCAATCTGGCGCTCGGCGGCACCTACGAGAACCTCGATCCTGCGATCAAGTTCTTCAAGGAACTGGCCAAGAACCAGCCGATCGTGCCGAAGCAGACGTCGTACGCGCGCGTCATCTCGGGCGAGATCCCGATTCTGATCGACTACGACTTCAACGCCTATCGCGGCAAGTACACCGACAAGGCGCCGGTCGAGTTCGTGATCCCGAGCGAAGGCAGCGTCGTGTTCCCGTATGTCATGGGCCTCGTCGAAAAAGGTCCGCAGGCGGACAACGGCAAGAAGATCCTCGACTTCGTGCTGTCGGACGCCAGCCAGACGATGTGGGGCAACGCTTACCTGCGCCCGGTGTTCGCTGACAAACTGTCGGCGGAAGCCAAGGCCAAGTTCCTGCCCGACGCCGACTATGCCCGCGCCAAGCCGGTTGACCTGAAGAAGCTCGCTGGTGCGCAGCGCTCGATCATCGAGCGCTACAAGAACGAAGTGAACTGATCGATGGGTCAGGTGCCTCGGGGCGGCGCATCTGCCGCCCCGAGGTTCAGTCATCCTCAATTTCTATAAGTCGTCGTGGAGCCGCCACAACTTGGACAGCCGACGAGACACCTTCAGGCTGGTAGCCTTGCTGCTCCCGACGGGCATTTTCGTCGCGGCATTCTTCATCCTGCCATTGGCACGGCTGTTTCTCATCGGCGGCAGCGGCAAGGACGGCTTCGCGACCTACGCGACGATCATCACCGATCGCAATCATTTGAGTTCGCTGCTCGCGACGCTGGCGCTCGCTACGGCGACGACTGTCGTAACGCTCATTGTCAGCGCGCTCGCTGGCGTCTTTCTCCAGCGCAACAAGTTTCCCGGCAACGGCGCCCTGGTTGCCATGCTGACACTGCCGCTGGCTTTTCCGGGCGTCGTCATCGGCTTCATGGTCATCATCCTGGCTGGACGACAGGGCTTGATCGGCGACATCAGTCAGGCACTGACCGGCGAAAGAGTGGTCTTTGCCTATTCGATGGCCGGGCTGTTCATGGGCTACGTCTATTTCTCGATCCCACGGACGATCCTCACCATCATGGCGACGGCCGAAAAACTCGATCCTCGCCTGGAGGAAGCCGCGCGCTCGCTCGGCGCGTCATCGTGGGGCGTCATCCGTGATGTGATCATCCCCGGTTTGAAGCCAGCCTTCATTTCCGCCGGCGCCATCTGCTTCGCCACCGCAATGGGCGCGTTCGGGACCGCGTTCACGCTGGCAACGCGCATCAACGTGCTGCCGATGGTGATTTATACGGAGTTCACGCTGGAAGCGAACATCGCGGTCGCCGCCGCGCTGTCGTTCGTGCTCGGCGCAGTCACGTGGCTGGTGCTCGCGGTGGCGCGCACTGCAGCCGGTGGCACTGTCGCGGCGGCAGGATGAGGCGCGCCCCATGAGAAGCCGCGGCCCCCTGTTCTTCGCGCAGCTCACATTCACACTGCTGGTGTGCGCCTTTCTGATCGTGCCGGTCATCCTGTCGATGCTCGCCGGCGTGACCGCCAACTACTTCGTTGGTCTCTCGAGCGGCTTGACCTTCCGCTGGGTGATTGAAGTCTGGAACGGCTACCGCGACACGATCTTCCTTTCCATCGGGATCGCTCTTGCCTGTCTTGCCTGCACTTTGGTGCTCGGCATTCCAGCCGCCTATGTGTTGGCCAAAAGGCAGACCGCCTTTGCGCGCGCCATGGAAGAGCTGCTTGTGATGCCGGTCGCCGTGCCCGGGCTCGCAACCGCGTTGGCGCTGATCGTGACGTACGGCGGTGTCGGCGGCTTCCGTACGTCATGGCTGTTCATTCTCGTCGGCCATGTGCTGTTCACGCTGCCGTTCATGGTGCGATCGGTGCTGGCGGTTCTGATGGCGATCGACCTCAAGACTTTGGAGGAAGGCGCGGCATCGCTCGGCGCCAGCTTCCGCGAACGGTTCTTTCATATCGTGCTGCCCAATTGCCGCTCAGGGATAATCGCCGGCTCGCTCATGGTGGTGACGCTATCCATCGGCGAATTCAATATGACTTGGCTGCTACACACGCCGCTCAACAAAACACTGCCGGTCGGCCTCGCTGACGCCTACGCTTCGCTGCGGCTTGAAATCGCCAGCGCCTATACGCTGTTGTTCTTCCTGATGATCGTGCCGCTGCTGATCTTCATCCAGATGCTGTCACGTCCGCGAAAAACCAAGTTCCGTGCGGAAGAGGAGTGAGACCGATTTCCGAAGCCGCCAAACCCATTTCGATCACGCTGCAACAGTGCGCCAAGACCTTCCCGGACGGCACGCGCGCGCTCGAACCGCTCGACATGAAGATCGAAGCCAGCGAGACCATCGTGTTCCTCGGGCCATCGGGCTGCGGCAAAACCACGACGCTGCGCATCATCGCCGGACTGGAAATGCCCGACCCTGGCGGCAAGGTGCTGTTCGATGATGTCGACGTCACACCGCTCAGCATCGAAAAGCGCAACGTCGGCATGGTGTTTCAGTCCTACGCGCTGTTCCCGAACATGAGCGTGGCCGGCAATATCGGCTACGGCCTGAAGATCCGCCGCCGCTCACAATCGCAGATTAACGCCCGCGTCTCGGAGATGCTGGCAATGATGCGCATCGAAAAACTCGCCGACCGCAGCATCGATCAATTGTCGGGCGGTCAGCGCCAGCGCGTTGCATTGGCGCGCGCACTCGCTGTCGAACCGC
>JAEZBU010000407.1 GCA_023426855.1 Pseudomonadota bacterium
TGGTGGTGCGTTGGTCGACGTGATGCTGGATGCGATCGCGCATTTCGAGGAACGCTTGCGTGGCCTGACGAACCTCGCGGGCGCCGCGCGGGCGGATATCGTCGGGTACGGGACGACCCTTGCCGAATGCGTCGGCGGCATCAGCGAGACGCAGGACGGGCCGGATCTGATTGCGCAGGAATAGAATGGCGACAGTCAGCAAAACGATTGAGGTGCCGACCATCCACATCAGGAAGATATGCGAATTGGAGGCGTAGGTCTGCGTGCGCGTCGCGACGAAGCGCAAAATTGCGTCGTCCAGTTTGACCTTGATTTCCACATGGCGAGAGTTGCCGACCGTATCGACCCAGAACGGTTGCTGCACCTGTTTGCGGATCTCATTCGATAGCGTGCGATCGAGCAGGGAGAAGAACGGCTTGGGTTGCGCCGCCGGCAGATCTCCGGCCGGCAGCCGTTGCATCGACAGGTTAAGCTTGTCGCGCGCCATTTCGATCAGGCGGCTGTATTCGTCTTCGTGCGGATAATAACGGTAAACGTCGATGATCGCAGCGATGTCACGGGCGGTTGCCTCAGACAAGCGGCGGGTCACGGCTTGCCAATGGCGCTCCATGAATACGAACGCGACGACGCTTTCCAGCAGCACGATCGGCGCGATGATGATGATCAGCGATCGCGCGTACAGGCCCTTGGGCACGAGACTGCTTGCACCCGCAGCGGCGTTGGTCCTCAGCCATTCCGCGGCGGACTTGGCGCGGTTCCACCAGGTCGGTGCAATTTCGGGGGCGTTGTCGCGGGCGGCGACCATGCGTGTTCTGCCTGCTTCCGGCTGCTAGTCGGCGTAGAGAATGTAGCCTTTGCTGCGGACAGTCTGCAGATAGACGGGATTGGAGGGATCAACCTCGATTTTCCGGCGCAGACGATTGATCTGGACGTCGATGGCACGTTCGCTGCCGGTGGAGTCGTCGCTGGCCAGTTCGTGACGGGCGATGGCAATGCCGGGGCGCTGGGCGAACAGGCGCAGCAGATCGCGCTCGCGTTCGGTCAGCTTGATCGTTTCGTCGCCGCGCTTGAGCTCGCCGCGTGCGATATAGAACACGAACTCGCCCATGCGGACTTCATCGTGGTTTGATTGCAGGGCGCGGCCACGGCGCAGGATGTTCTTGACCCGCAGCACCAGCTCGCGCGGCTCAAACGGTTTCGGCAGGTAATCATCGACGCCGGCTTCCAGGCCCTCGATGCGATCCTCTGGTTCCGAGCGTGCCGTCAGCATGCAGATCGGCACTTCCGAGGTGGATTTGAGATAGCGTGCGAGATCGAGCCCGCTCTCGCCGGGCATCATGACGTCGAGGATGACGAGATCGAAGCGCAGCCCGCGCATGGCCGCACGCGCCGCCGTGGTGTCGCCAGCCGGGGTTACGCGAAAGCCATGCTCGGACAGATACCGCGAGAGAAGGTCGCGGATGCGCTGGTCGTCATCGACGATGAGCACATGTGGTGCGTCGTCAGGCGGACAATCGCGGCGCTGCGATGCCTCCACGTCGGTCATGTCTACCCCTCCCTGTCGGACGCCCCGTCGTTGACGGTGCTGGTCAGCAGCCTCTCGATCCGCGGCCGTTCCGGTTCGGCAATCAAGCTGGCGAGGAACTGCCGTGCGATCGGTCCGGCGTCTGTGCCAAGCGTATCAAGTATCCCGGCTATGCGGTTGACCTGCAACGCGACCAGTCTATCGGCCAGCGTGGCACCTTTTTGTGTCAGGAACAGGAGGCGTTCACGTCTGTCGGTTTCGCCAGCCTGTTGAAGAACATAGCCCTCGTCCACGAGTTGTTTGAGGACGCGGGCCAGACTCTGCTTGGTAATTTTGAGGATATCAAGGAGATCAGCGACCCTGAGGCCAGGGCGCCGGTTGACGAAATGCAGGACCCGATGGTGGGCGCGGCCAAAGCCGAACTCGGCCAGCATGGCATCCGCCTCGCCGGTAAAGTCGCGGTAGGCGAAGAAGATCAGTTCGACATACTCGACCAACCCGTCGCGGCTGGCCGATTGCGCGTGCTGTCCATCGCTGTCGCTGCCCGCCGCTGGCTGCGTGCGTGCAGGAGATCCGGCATATATGTCAGTCATGTTGACTTATTAGGAGGCCATTGTTACCCGTGGCAAGTGCCTTCGTGCACCGGATTGCGAGACATCGCTGCCCGCGACCGGCCGGATTGTGTTCGATCCGACCCAAACGTGGCGTGACGGATTTCGCCGAACAATAATAACTCTGGCTGCTCCAAGGAGAGTGTGATGGCCGCTGCGCTCGTCCCGTATCATGACCGCGATGGGTTTATCTGGATGGACGGCAAGTTGG
The DNA here is from genome assembly GCA_023426855.1 of Pseudomonadota bacterium. Lineage (GTDB taxonomy): Bacteria > Pseudomonadota > Alphaproteobacteria > Rhizobiales > Hyphomicrobiaceae > ZC4RG25. Next base: position 2,348 of record JAEZBU010000407.1, read on the forward strand.
TGCCGTGGCGCGAGGCGACGCTGCACGTCCTGACCCACGGGCTGCACTATGCCAGCGCGGTTTTCGAAGGTGAGCGTGCTTACGGCGGCGAGATCTTCAAGCTGACCGAGCACAGCGAGCGTCTGTCACAAGGCGGCCGCGATATGGATTTCGAAATTCCCTTCACCGTGGCCGAGATCGATGCTGCCTGCCGTGAAGTGGTGAAGGCGAACAATCTGGTCGATTGCTATGTGCGCCCGATCGCGTGGCGCGGCAGCGAGCAGATGGGCGTGTCGGCGCAGCAGGCCAAGATCCATCTGTCGGTCGCGGCCTGGGACTGGGGTTCCTACTTCGACCCGGCGGAGCGCCTGCGCGGCATCCGCATCACCAACGCGCAATTCCGCCGCCCTGACCCGCGCACCGCGCCGGCCAAGACCAAGGCCGCGGGCTTGTACATGATCTGCACCCTTGAAAAGCATCGCGCCGAACGCGCCGGCTATGCCGATGCGCTGATGCTCGACTGGCGCGGCCATGTCGCTGAATGCACAGGCGCGAACATCTTCTTCATCAAGGATGGCGTACTGCACACGCCGACGCCGGACTGTTTCCTCGACGGCATCACGCGGCGCACCGTGATCGGTCTTGCCAAGAAGCGCGGCATCGCGGTCAACGAGCGCACGATCATGCCGGAAGAGCTGAGCACGTTCTCCGAATGCTTCATTGTCGGCACGGCGGCAGAAGTGACGCCGGTACGTGAGATCGGTGAGCACAACTATCAGCCCGGCCGCATCTGCGAGACCCTGCTGAACGACTACATGGCCGAAGTGCAGCCGAAGTAGTCGGCGCCCGGCACCACCAGATCCACCAGATCAGGCTGGTTTGCAAAACCCGGATCGCTTCGCGCGGTCCGGGTTTTTTGCTGCTTTGGTTTTCGGGAAGGACCAACTATCCGCGGCGATAGTCGCGGTTCTTATCGATGATGGCGATCAGTATCAGCCCGAACGTCACGAGCCGCGCGACGTAGTAATATGGCTGCTGCTCGTCGGATACATCACTCATGCCGAGCGCAACGCGCGTCACGCAATCCAGGCCGAAGGCGCAGGCGAACAGCAGGAAAAACCTGTCGTGTGTCCGCCACCAGAATTTAATGAAGAACAGCGCGGCCACGAAAGATGCCATGGCCACCGCACCCATCAGCGTATCCGCCATGTTTTACTCCGCGTCCCAGATAAGACCGTAGAGAAGAACTGACATCGCGGCCAACGCGATGCCCGTGCGCCAGACCTGCAGGTCATGGACGACGACCAATTTGTCGAACACCAGGAGCAGGTTGCTGACGGTCAAACCTGCAAAGCAAAGTCCGCTCCATAGCAGAAGCCGATAACTACTTCGCACATAGGCCTGCAACAGCAGCACGGTACACAGAAACGCCGTGAGCGCGCAGAATGTGTACGTAACAACCGCCATGCGTTAGCTCCCCCGCTTCAATTTGAAAGCGTCGGCAAACTGATTGATCCGGTCTGGCTTGCTATGCACCAGCCTGGTCACCGGAATGAGGTGGCGGGAATAAAGCTCGATAAGTTTGTCGATTAGGCGTTCGACGTTCGGATCGGCGCATTCGAAGCGATAGCCTTCGGCGCCCGATACCACGAAACCGTTGGAGGACAACTTGGCAAGCAGTTCAGTCGCTTCATCGGGCTGAACGTATAGTCTGTGGGCGGCGCTCGCCGTATCCCAGGATCGTGCGCGGTTCTGGCGCAGAAGTATCAGCGCTTCCAGCTGGGCGATCGAGTCAATGTACTTGTCGATGAACTCTCGCACCTCCTCGGGAATGAGGTGATCTGCCATCCTTCCCCCTAGTTGGCAATCTCCGGTTGCTGCGCAGTTATCATGCTGAGCCACGCATTACAACCTCGCGGGGCAATACACTTTTCTCGTTTTCCCGGAACCGATCAGCGGGTTGCGCGTTAGTCGCCGAGGGATCAGGGATTGGGGGACACAATTCACGCATCGATTGAGTTTTCCGCTCACTGCCCCTTTTGACGTGTGTTGGTTCGCGTCCCCTGCGATCCCGCTGAAGTCGAGGCAACGAGCGTTTGCACGCGTTTCGGCCGTGAAAGTCATTGAGCTGTCGTTTGCCGAGTGAGTGAGTTGATGCCTTCAGAAGACGTTGCGACCAACGTAAACGCGCAAGTCGACGCCAAGTCCGTGGAGTCATCTGCGGCGCTCAACGGTTCTTCTCACCACCCCTACGAATTGCGGCAACTGCTCGATGCGCTTCAGGCCGTTCGCGCGGGCAATTTTGCGGTTCGTCTGCCGTCCGATTGGCCTGATCTGATGGGACGCGTCGCCGACAGCTTCAACGATATCGTTGCCTGCAACCAACGTATGGCGCAGCAGCTTGAAATCGTCGGGCAGACAGTTGGCCGCGATGGTCAAACCCGCCAGCGCGTGCGCTTGGGCTCGGCCAATGGTTCGTGGGCGGGCATGGAATCGTCCGTCAACACACTGATCGATGATCTGCTATGGCCGACCACCGAAGCCACGCGCGCCATCGAGGCCGTCGCGCAAGGCAACCTGCTGCAGACCATGCGGCTCGATGTCGATGGGCGGCCGCTACGGGGAGAGTTCCTGCGCTCGGCCAACATCGTCAACTCGATGATCAAGCAGCTCGGCATCTTCACGTCAGAAGTGACCCGCGTTGCCCGCGAAGTCGGCACCGACGGCAAACTTGGCGGCCAAGCGCAAATCAGCGAAGTGACGGGGGTCTGGAAGGAGCTGACCGATAGCGTCAACTCGATGGCGAGTAATCTTACCGGCCAGGTCCGCAATATCGCCGAAGTCACGATCGCGGTCGCCAATGGCGATTTGTCGAAGAAGATCACCGTCGACGTACGCGGCGAAATCCTGCTGTTGAAAGAGGCCATCAACACGATGGTCGATCAGTTGCGCTCGTTCGCGGCGGAAGTCACGCGCGTTGCCCGTGAGGTCGGTACCGAAGGCAGGCTTGGTGGTCAGGCCGTGGTGCCGGGCGTCGCGGGCACCTGGAAGGACCTGACCGACAACGTCAACCTGCTGGCCGCCAACCTGACCACCCAGGTGCGTAACATCGCCGAAGTGACGACCGCGGTGGCGCGTGGAGACCTGTCGCGCAAGATCACTGTCGATGTCCAAGGTGAAATCCTGGAGCTGAAGAACACCATCAACACGATGGTGGACCAGCTCAACGCGTTCGCCTCCGAGGTGACGCGTGTTGCCCGCGAAGTCGGAACCGAAGGTCGGCTCGGTGGCCAGGCTAATGTGCCAGGCGCCGGCGGGACCTGGAAGGATCTGACCGACAACGTCAACTCGATGGCGTCGAACCTGACCGCCCAGGTGCGCAACATTGCCGACGTGGCGACTGCGATCGCCGGCGGTGACCTGTCGCGCAAGATCACCGTCAACGTCAGCGGCGAGATTTTGCAGCTCAAGGAAACCATCAACACGATGGTGGACCAGCTCAACGCATTCGCGTCCGAGGTCACGCGCGTGGCGCGCGAGGTCGGCACCGAGGGTCGTCTCGGCGGTCAGGCCAATGTGCCGGGTGCGGACGGAACGTGGAAGGATCTGACCGACAACGTCAACTCGATGGCGTCGAACCTGACGGCACAGGTGCGCAATATCGCTGAGGTTTCGACGGCCATCGCCAACGGCGATCTGTCCAAGAAGATCGACGTCGACGTGCGCGGCGAGGTGTTGGAGCTGAAGCAGACCATCAACACGATGGTGGATCAGCTCAATGGCTTCGCTTCGGAAGTGACGCGCGTGGCGCGCGAGGTCGGCACCGAAGGTAAGCTCGGTGGTCAGGCCATGGTGCGCGGTGTCGATGGCATCTGGAAAGACCTGACAGACAACGTCAACCTGCTGGCCGCCAACCTGACCACCCAGGTCCGTAACATCGCCGAGGTCACGACAGCGGTTGCGCGCGGAGACCTGTCGCGCAAAATCACTGTCGATGTGCGCGGCGAAATCCTGGAGCTGAAAGACACCATCAACACGATGGTGGACCAGCTCAATGCGTTCGCTTCGGAAGTGACGCGTGTCGCGCGAGAGGTCGGTACCGACGGCAAGCTCGGCGGTCAGGCACAGGTTCCGGAAGTTGCCGGTACGTGGAAGGATCTCACCGACAGCGTCAACTTCATGGCCTCGAACCTGACCGCCCAGGTGCGCAACATCGCCGAGGTCGCGACCGCGATCGCAGGCGGCGACCTGTCCAAGAAGATCACCGTGGACGTACGGGGCGAGATCCTTCTGCTGAAGGAAACGCTGAACACCATGGTCGAGCAGTTGCGCTCGTTCGCGGCGGAAGTGACGCGCGTGGCGCGTGAGGTCGGCACCGAAGGCCGGCTTGGTGGTCAGGCGGTGGTCCCAGGCGTCGCGGGTACGTGGAAAGACCTCACCGATGGCGTCAACTCGATGGCGACCAACCTGACCGATCAGGTGCGCAACATCGCCGAGGTGACGACGGCGGTGGCGCGCGGAGACCTGTCGCGCAAGATCACCGTCGATGTGAAGGGCGAGATATTGGAGCTGAAGGACACCATCAACACGATGGTGGATCAGCTCAATGCGTTTGCCTCGGAAGTGACGCGTGTCGCGCGCGAAGTCGGCACGGAAGGCCGGCTCGGCGGACAGGCGCGCGTTCCTGGCGTCGCGGGCACCTGGAAAGACCTGACCGACACCGTCAACGTCATGGCGGTCAATCTCACCGAACAGGTGCGCGGTATCGTCAAGGTGGTGACGGCCGTCGCGAACGGCGACCTCAAGCAGAACCTGACCGTGCGTGCGATGGGCGAGGTCGCGGCGCTCGCCGACACCATCAACAACATGACCTATACGCTGGCCACGTTCGCCGATCAGGTGACGACGGTGGCGCGCGAGGTTGGCGTCGAAGGACGCCTCGGCGGCCAGGCCAACGTTCCGGGCGCATCGGGCACCTGGAAGGCGCTGACCGGCAACGTCAACCTGCTGGCAGAGAATCTGACCAATCAGGTGCGCGCCATTGCTGAGGTCGCCACGGCGGTGACACAGGGCGACATGACGCGCTCGATTCAGGTCGATGCGCGCGGCGAGGTGGCCGAACTCAAAGACAACATCAATACGATGATCGGCAACCTGCGCCTGACGACCGAGCGCAACGACGAGCAGAACTGGCTGAAAACAAATCTCGCGCGCTTCACCAGCATGATGCAGGGCCAGCGCGACCTTGCAGCAGTCGGCAAGCTGCTGTTGTCGGAGCTGGTGCCGCTGGTCAACGCGCATCATGGCCTGATCTACAAGGCTGATGATGACGGATCACCCTATCTGTCGCTGCTCGCAAAGTATGCTGATGATCCGGATCGTGCCTATCCGGCCCGCATCGCATTCGGCGCGGGATTGATGGGACAATGCGCGGTCGATAAACGCCGCATCCTGGTCAGTAAACTTCCGCCCGATACGGTACCGATCGGCTCAGCTCTGTTCGACGCCGTGCCGCGCAGTCTCGTCGTGCTGCCGATCGTCTTTGAGGATCGCGTAAAGGCCGTGATCTCGCTGGCGTCGCTGAATGAATTCGATGGCGTGCATCTGACATTTCTGGAGCAGCTCTCGGCCAGCATCGGCATCGTACTCAACAGCATCGAAGCGACGATGCAGACGGAGAGCCTCCTCAAACAGTCTCAGCAACTCGCCGCCGAATTGCAGACGCGTCAGATCGAGCTTCAGCAAACCAATGAGCAGATCGAGCTGAAGGCGCAGCAGCTTGTCGAGCGCAATACTGAAATCGAGGACGCGCGGCGGGCGCTGGAGGAGCAGGCGAGGGAATTGTCTCTGACCTCGAAATACAAATCAGAGTTTCTCGCCAATATGTCCCACGAGCTGCGGACGCCATTGAACAGCATTCTCATCCTGGGGCAGCAGCTCGGCGATAATGTTGACGGCAATCTTTCCGCGCGTCAGGTGGAGTTTGCCAAGACCATCCATGCCGCGGGCACCGATCTGCTCAACCTGATCAGCGATATTCTAGACCTGTCGAAGATCGAATCCGGCACGGTCACCGTCGAAGCGGAAGAAGTTTACGTCGCAAATCTCGTCGATGCGATTGCGCGTCCGTTCCGCCACGAAGCGGAATCACGCCGTTTGAATTTCAAAGTCACGCTTCACGACAACGTGCCGCGCACGATCGTGACAGATGCAAAGCGTTTGCAGCAGGTTCTGAAAAACCTGCTGTCCAATTCATTTAAATTCACCGAAAGCGGCAGTGTAACGTTGACTGTGGCAGTCCCGAATAACGCCCCGCATCCGGCTGCTATCAATGCGCCACAGGCCATATCGTTCGAGGTGTCCGACACTGGAATTGGTATTCCGCCGGATAAACAGAAAATCATTTTCGAAGCCTTCCAGCAGGCCGACGCCGGAACCAGCCGTAAGTATGGCGGCACCGGTCTTGGGTTGGCGATCAGCCGGGAATTGGCAACGCTGCTCGGTGGTGAAATCCAGCTCAAGAGTGTGCACGGAGAAGGCAGTACCTTCACGCTCACCCTGCCGCAGCGGCTTGCGGCGCTACCGATCGCTGACTGGGACAGTGAGGCGGCGGCCCACCAGACGCGACCCGCGCGCCCGGTTCACATCGAGGCCCGCAGCGTCGCGTCTATCGACGACGATCGCGACGATCTGCAGCCGGGCGATCTGGCGCTTTTGATCGTCGAGGATGATCCGCATTACGCCCGCATTCTTATCGAATTGGCTCGTGGCAACGGCTTCAAGGTGCTCGCCGCGACCCGCGGCTCCGAAGCGATCCAACTTGCTAATGAATATAATCCGACCGCTATTTCGTTGGATGTCCAATTGCCGGACATGCTGGGCTGGACCGTGCTTGGGGAATTAAAGCGCAATCCGGCGACGCGGCACATTCCAGTCCAGATGGTCACGTTGGACGAAGATCGCAGACATGGCCTATCTCGCGGCGCATTTGCGTTTTTGACGAAACCCGCAAGCGCTGGCGATCTTGGATCCGCGCTGGCGCGGATCAAGTCGTTTACGGAATTGCCGCGTAAACGTCTGCTCATCGTCGAGGACGATGATGCGGATCAGCTCAGCATAGAGGCGCTGCTCGGCCATACCGATCTTGAGATTACGACGGTTGCAAACGGTACGGAGGCGCTGGATTTTCTGCGTATGCACGGCAGCGACTGCGTCGTTCTTGATCTCAAGCTGCCAGATATTTCCGGCTTCGAGGTGCTGGAGCAGATACGCGATGACGCTGCAATAGCGCATATCCCAGTCGTTGTTTTCACCGGGCGCGAACTGTCAGTCGAAGAAGAACAGCGGCTGCATGCGATGGCGCGCAGTGTTCTGGTCAAGGGCGTGGAATCGCCCGAACGCCTGCTCAATGAAACGTCGCTGTTCCTGCATCGCGTCATCACCGACTTGCCGCCCGAAAAGCAGCGGATGCTCGACAGTCTGCATAGCTCTGACGAAGGGTTGATCGGGCGCACAGCGTTGCTGGTTGATGACGATGCACGCAATATCTTTGCACTGAGCAGTGTCCTGGAACGGCGCGGCATGCGCGTCCTGACGGCGACGACCGGCAAGGAGGCTATAAGCCTGCTGGAGGAAGCGCCGGAGACTGCCATCATACTGATGGACATCATGATGCCCGATATGGACGGCTATCAAACCATGGAGGTCATTCGCGCCGAACCGAAATGGCGGCGCTTGCCAATCGTTGCCCTGACGGCGAAAGCCATGAAGGGCGATCGCGAGAAATGCCTTGATGCAGGCGCCTCTGATTATCTCGCGAAACCGGTCAATACGGAACAGCTACTGGCGGTCCTGCGCATGTGGCTGCACCGTTGAGAAGGGGGAGAGACGTATGGGCCCGCAAGACCCGGTGAATATACTTCTAGTCGATGACCAGCCGGGTAAGCTCCTCACGTACGAGGTCATTCTCAACGATCTCGGCGCAAATCTGATCAAGGCGAACTCCGGCAGGGAGGCCCTCGCGCATCTGCTGAAGACGGATGTGGCTCTCATCCTCGTCGATGTCTGCATGCCGGAGCTGGACGGTTTTCAACTCGTGCGGATGTTGCGGGAACACCCGCGTTTCGAGAAAATCGCGGTTATTTTCATCTCGGCGATTCATCAGTCGGAAATCGATCTGGTTCGCGGCTATGAAACAGGCGCGGTCGATTACGTTCCGGTGCCGGTCGTTCCCGAAGTGCTGCGTGCCAAGGTGCGCGTGTTTGTCGATCTGTACCGCAAGACCCATCAGCTCGAACGATTGAACAGGGATCTGGAGGCGCGCGTCGCCGAGCGGACGGCGGAGTTGGAGAACTCCACGCTTCTGCTCAAGGAAAGCGAGGAGCGCCTGCGGCTGGCCAGCGAGGCGGCCGAGTTCGGCACCTACGATTACAATCTCGCCGCGGACCGTCTCCACTGCTCGCCGCATCTTAAGCGCCTGCTCGGCACGTACGAGACGGGCGAGCTGACGCTGGAAGAGTTCGTCACGTTCTGTCATCCCGATGATCGGGATACCGTGCGTCGATCCATGCAGACCGTCAGCAGGGAGCCGCTGGAACGCCACGAGATTGAATTCCGGATACCGCTGTCGGGTGGCCGTATGCGCTGGCTGCTGGATCGTGGTGCGTCGTTTGCACGCCAGGATGCATCGACGCGCGTCATGGGCACCATTGTCGATATCACCGAACGCAAGAGTGCCGAGGAACAGCAGCGTCTACTTGCCGCTGAGCTCGATCATCGCGTCAAAAACATGCTCGGCAACGTCGCTGCCATGGCGCGGTTGTCCAGCAGGCAGGTGGCCACCGTCGACGCCTTTGTAGATGCGCTGGATGGTCGCATCCAGGCGATGTCGCGTGCGCACGGCCTGCTGCAGGCCGGCAATTGGACCGGGGCCTGTCTGTCGGAATTGGCAAAAGTGGCCCTGCAGCCGCTGCGCTCGCAATCCGGTCGTAACATCGAAATACGCGGCGGAAAGCTGCCGCTGGACCCGAAACAGGCGCAGTCGATGGCCTTCGTGCTTCATGAACTCGCCACAAATGCCGTGAAGCATGGAGCCTTGTCCCAACCGAATGGTCGCGTCACGCTCGACTGGACGCCGGTTGATGGGACCGACAATTGGTCAGTGGTCTGGCGAGAGAGCGGTGGTCCGCCCGTCGTCGTGCCGCGTAAAGGCGGCTTTGGACTGACAGTGCTTCAGCTTGCTGCGACCGACATGGGCGCGCAAGTCGAGAGCAATTTCAACCAGGACGGACTAATTTGTGTTATTACTGGCCCATTCGGCAAGGGGCACAGTTCGTTCGCCAGTCAATTACGAAAGAACAGTAGTCGCAGCCAAGAGGCAAGAAGTACAAATATGTTGAGAGCGTCCCACGAGACTACGTCACTGCGCGTGCTTCTCGTCGAAGACGAGCCGCTCATCGCGCTATTCCTGCAGTCGGAGCTTGAGAGTGCGGGGCACCAGGTGACTGGACCCGCTTACAATCTCAAGCAGGGTTTGGAGCTTGCCGGTAAGGAAGCGTTCGATGTCGCCCTTCTCGACGTCAGATTGGGAAGCGACTTCAGTGTCGCTATTGCCGATCAATTGCTGGCGCGCGCGATTCCGTTCGCGTTCACCACGGGTTACTCGGAAGGGGTTCTGATCCCCGAGCATCTGCGTGGCGTGCCCAGCCTGGCGAAGCCGTATCAATCCGGCAGCGTGATCGAATTGCTCGGCCGGCTGGCGGGTAAGAAGGCGGTCGGGCTCGGCGCCGCCGCCGTTTCCCAGGAGCCGGTCCGAATGAGCTCACTGGGCTGATCGTGGGCTGGCCGTTGCACGCCGAAGCAGGACTAGCAACGCTCCGCCGTACGTAGCCATCCGACACCCGGCAAGCCTTCGAGAGCGCTCTATCCGAGCGCGACTATCATCTCGCGCAAGGTGACAGACGCGGGCACGTCATCGTGGACTGGTATGGCGAGGCTCGCTCCCTCTCTCGGTGTGTCGGAGAAAGTGCGAAGGCCATCAAGGGCCGTCTGGGCGATCCGGCTGAATTGCGTTCCGTCGAACAGATCAGGCAGTCGCTTTCCAAACAGTGGATCGACAAACTGAATGGCTTCCGCACGCAGGTGGATGGGCGTGTTGGAAAGACGCTGCAGGAGTTGGAGGCTGCGCGCCAACTACTCATCCAGCGTCAACACCTCTATCGCGACATGCTTCGTCAGAAGCATGAGGAGCGCTCTTTAGCGGAACGACATCTGGGTGAGGATTACAGGCCGATATGCAGCGCTAACGAAAGAAATTCAGGCGCAGGCCGAAGCGTGTGCCTCTCGCGACCGGGGCGCGGCTCAAGTACTGGTCGAGCGTCAGTTGTCCGAGCGCCGAGATCTGCGAAAGCGGATGCGAAGCATCCGCGGGGACTACGCGGAGCGGATGAGTGCTATTGATCGCGCGCTGGAAACAATCCCGCAGGACCTGCCAGAGCGCAATGGCAGCGACCCAGCAAATCGCTCGCTGCCGAGGAATGGCCAAGGCGGATACGATAGCTATGTAGCCTCAGACTACGCGGGTCTTGTGCGTCCCAAAGCAGAGATTGCTGCCATCGACCAGTCGCATAGGTCTGTTCGCGGCTACGCCAATCGCGGCGAGTGCATGACCTCGCTAAGCGGACATCAATGAAACTGAGCGGGGTGTTGAGCCGGGTTTACCGATCTACCTCGGGTGTTGCCATGTCCGAGGGCGCTCGTCGAGATCTCGACGCAACTGACCGTGAGTGGTCCGACCAATCCGCTCCCGCGGTGCGCAGAAAGAGGTTGCAGCCACGCGTGCTGTGCGAC
>JAEZBU010000031.1 GCA_023426855.1 Pseudomonadota bacterium
CAGCACCGTTCTTCGCTCCTTCAACAGTCGCATTGTTCCTGAAGGGCCGCGATACGCAGGGCGAGATCGATCAAGCAAGGCGCGATTGGCACTTCGACATCCAGCTTGTCGAAAGCCTGACGGATCCAGATGGACGGATTGCCGTGGTGCGGAATGTGGCAGCCAAGACGGAGGTTGAGCCGTAATGGGCACGACCAATGGACCCGCAGGACTGCGAGTCATCGCTCTCGCCAACCAGAAGGGTGGCGTCGGCAAAACGACCACCGCGATCAATCTCGGCACCGGGCTCGCCGCATCGGGTGAGCGCGTGCTGGTCATCGACCTCGATCCGCAGGGCAACGCCTCGACGGGTCTTGGTGTCGCGCCGGAACAGCGCGTCAGGACCACCTATGACGTCCTCCTCGGCGAAAGCACATTGCTCGATGCCGCGGTGAAGACGCTGGTGCCTAATCTGACGATCGTGCCGGCCAATGCCGATCTCGTCGGTGTCGAGTCCCAGTTGATGACCGAGCCGACCCGGCCGTACCGCCTGCGTGACGCCATCACCGAGATGGTCGGCCGCCAGCGCGCCCGGCCGGATACGGCGACGACCTACATCCTGATCGACTGCCCACCGTCGCTGAACCTGCTGACGCTGAACGCGATGGTGGCGGCGCATGCGGTGCTGGTGCCGGTGCAGTGCGAGTTCTTCGCGCTGGAAGGTATCTCGCAGCTCAAGAACAACATCGATCAAATCAAGGATACCCTGAATCCAGGGCTGGAAATCCAGGGCGTGGTTCTCACCATGCATGACCAGCGCACGGCGTTGTCGCGCGAAGTGGCGCAGAACGTGCGCGGCTTCTTCGGTCCGAAGGTCTACGAGACGATGATCCCGCGCAATACGCGCGTGGCGGAAGCGCCGTCGCACGGCAAGCCGATCCTGCTGTACGACGTGAACAGCCCGGGCAGCCAAGCCTACATGCGGTTGGCGGCCGAGATCATCGAGCGCGAACGGCGCTACAAGGCAGCCTGAACCAGCCGGCGCGGACGTCAAAGGGGAACGGAATACAAATGTCGACTCCACTTCAAAAGAGCCGGCTTGGCAGGGGCCTCGCATCCCTCATCGGTGACCCGGTTCTGGCGCAGCCCAAGTTGCCGCCTGAAGGAGAGCAGCGGGTCGTTCCGATCGACCAGATCCGCGGCGGCAGACTGAACCCGCGCAAGGAATTCAAGGAAGAAGAACTCATCGAACTGGCGGACTCTATCCGCCAGAAGGGCATCGTGCAGCCGATCGTGGTCCGTCCGGATCCAGTGGGTGGTGGGTATGAGATCGTTGCCGGTGAGCGCCGATGGCGCGCATCGCAGCGTGCCGGTCTGCATAGCCTGCCGGTCATCGTCCGCGAACTCAACGATCAGGAAGTTCTCGAACTCGGCATCATCGAGAACGTTCAGCGCGCCGACCTGAATGCGATCGAAGAGGCGGCGGGCTATCGCGAGCTGATCGAGCGCTATGGCTACACGCAGGATCAGCTGGCCGAGGTGATCGGCAAGAGCCGCAGCCATCTCGCCAATACGCTGCGCCTTCTGAAACTGCCCGACCAGGTGCAGGATCTGGTGCAGGGCGGCAAGCTGACAGCCGGTCACGCCCGCGCGTTGGTTGGCCGCGAGGACGCCGAGGTGCTGGCGCAGCGCATTATCGACCGTGACATGAACGTGCGCGAAGTCGAGGCGATGGTGCAGTCGGCCGACCATCCGCCGCGTCCGTCAAAGCGCGAGAAGAATGCCGATACGATGGCGTTCGAACGCGAACTGGCGGAGTCGCTCGGTCTCAAGGTCGAGATCAAGCGTGGTTCGGGCGAAAGCGGTTTGCTGGTCATCAAGTATGGCAACTACGATCAGCTCGACTACATCCGCATGCGGCTGGTCGGCGCCAACTCGATCTGACGCCAAGTGAGCACGCGTGGGGTTGTCTGTGTCGGCATAGCCGGTGCGCGCCCCGCGTGACTTGACGCCATAACCTGGACTTGCTGAAAGTGCCGGCGACTGCGGCCGCAGGATAATCCGCAAGCAGGAGCACGGCATGGGTGAGGACGTTCTGGCGCAACTGGCAGAGACCGTCCGGCAGAGGCGGTCGGAAGACGCGGGCCAGTCCTATACGCGACAGCTCCTCGACGCCGGTCCGGAGCGCTGCGCACGCAAGCTCGGCGAAGAAGCAATCGAGACAGTCATCGCAGGCGTTAGCCAGGATAACATTGCGTTATCCAAGGAAGCGGCCGACCTGCTCTATCATTTGATCGTTCTGCTGGAGAGCCGTGGCGTCGCCTGGTCGGATGTGACGGCGGAGCTTCAGCGTCGTGTGGGTACGTCCGGGCTGGCTGAGAAGGCCGCGCGCAAATCGGGATAACAAGCCGTGAGCGTTGTTCCGCTCCAGATCGACATGCAAAACCGATCGGCAATCCAGTTCTCCCCATATCGCGTTTTTAATCGCGACGAGTGGGCGAGATTGCGCGCCGACACGCCGATGACCCTGGTCGAGCGTGACCTTGAGCAGTTGTCAGGTCTGACGCAAGAACTCTCGATGGACGAGGTCGAGCAGATCTATCTGCCGATGTCGCGGCTGCTGAACCTGTATGTGGCGGCAGCGCAGGAACTGCATGCGGTTACGTCGAAGTTCCTCGGTCGCCGGGATGGCAAGGTGCCGTTCATCCTCGGTGTCGCCGGATCGGTCGCGGTCGGCAAGAGTACGACGGCGCGTGTGCTGCGTGCTCTGTTAGCGCGCTGGCCGGATCATCCGCGCGTCGATCTCATCACGACAGACGGCTTCCTTATGCCGAACAGCGAGCTGGAAGCGCGCGGGCTGATGAACCGCAAGGGGTTTCCGGAAAGCTTCGATACGGCGCGGCTGCTGAACTTCCTGGCTGAAGTGAAATCGGGGCGTGAGCGGGTCGAGGCGCCCGTCTATTCGCACTTCCATTACGACATCCTGCCGGGGCAGATGGCTGTCGTGGAGCGGCCGGACATCCTGATCGTGGAAGGGTTGAACGTCCTCCAGCCGGCCCGTTTGCCGCGCGGCGGTGAAGGTATTCCGTTTGTCTCCGACTTCTTCGATTTCTCGATCTACATCGATGCCGACCCTCTCGTCATCGAGCAGTGGTACATCGCGCGGTTCATGAAGTTGAGAACGACGGCGTTCCGGGATCGCGGCGCCTACTTCCACCGCTACGCCAACCTGACGATCGAGGCGGCGGAAGCGCGTGCGCTTGATATCTGGCGCTCGATCAACATGAAGAACCTGGAAGAAAACATCCTGCCGACGCGCCGCCGCGCCAGCCTCATTCTTCGCAAGGGCGCCGACCACAAGGTCGAGAGCGTTTCGCTGCGTCGGCTGTAGAGTTCGGAGTGATTGCGGCGCTGCCTCGGGCCAGAGGAAGCGCCGCAGATGCCGGTTGCTACCGGTGTGTCATCTGGCGATCAACGAAGTCCGCGGGTCTCGTAGCGCGGAGAGCGCCAATGGCTGCCGCGCCAACCGCCACCCCAATATCGGGGCGCGGAATAGAAGCTCGATCCCCAATGCGATCTAGCCGGCCGATACCAGCGTGGTCCCCAGTAGGTGACACGCGGACGATACCACGAGGTGTTGTAGTACCGAGGTCCCCTCCACGCCACACGCGGGCGATTGTACCAAGTCGGTCCCCACCACGCGACGCGAGGACGATACCAGCGCGCACCCCACCATGCTGCACGCGGGCGATACCAACGGGCGCTATAGTAACGGCGCGGTCCCCACCATGCGCTGCGATAGTAGCGACGCGGACCCCACCAAGCGACGCGTGGGCGATACCAGCGCGCGCCGCGATAGACGCGCCGTGGTCCCCAGGCAGCGCCTCTGTAAACGCGGCGCGGTCCCCAGTAAGCAGCGCGCGGCCGATAGAATGATCTGCCAACAAACGCTCGGCCGCCGCCTCTGAAGCCACGTACACCGACGACGCGGCCTCCGCCGCGAAAACCGCGAAATCCACCACCGCGGACGCCACGGAATCCTCCGCCGCCGCGGCCGCGAAACTGCACGGGCTGAATAGCTGAACTGGTATTCGCCTCAGGCAAAGCGAGTGAGCGAGAGGCGCTGGGTAGGGCCTGCGCGGACCAGGCCCATGCGCCCATCGCGGCCGTGCAACCGGCGAAGAGCAGCACGCGGCACGTCATCATCGCGAAACTCCTTCTCAAGCCAACAGAACGATCTGGTTCTGCTGCCTGAACGTCGCCGCAACTGATGAGTTCCTGGCCGCAACAATGCTCCGATGGAGATCATCAGTTGAGAAAGAGTCGCTTAAAACAAGGGATTGCTCGTCGGTCGGCAGAGCAGTCGTCACACGACCGATCGCCTTGGGCGGCGCTGTCGCCGCCCTTTTGCATCGAGATTGAGAGGTTGGTTGTCAGATGATACCGCGGCTGCGCGCAAGGGCGGCTAGATCCTGCTGCGGACGCGCGCCGATGTGGCTGATCACTTCGGCTGCCGCAAGACTGCCGAGACGACCGGCGACCTCAAGGCCGCGACCGCTCGCCAGTCCATACAGCAGACCGGCGGCGTAGAGATCCCCCGCGCCGGTCGTATCGACGACGGCGGAGATCGGTTCGGCGGGAATGGTGACAGGCGCCTGGCCGCGCGCGATCAGAACGGAGCCCTTCTCGCTGCGGGTCAAAGCGGCAAGTGCCGTATCGGCAGCGGCGCGCGCAGCGGCTTCCTCGAACGTCGCCACTTCATAGAGTGAGGTGATCTCGCTCTCGTTGGCGATCAGGATATCGACGTGTGTGCGAACGAGTTCGAGAAACTCCGTCCTGTGGCGGTCGACGCAGAAGGAGTCGGACAGGCTGAGCGCGACCTTGCGTCCAGCCTTGGTCGCGATGTCGGCGGCTTGGCGGAATGCCGCTTTCGCCTCAGCGCGGTCGAACAGATAACCTTCGAGGTAAACGATGCCGCTCGTGCTGATGACTGCGGGGTCGACTTCGCCGCCATCGAGATAAGGGCTGACACCGAGGAAGGTGTTCATCGTGCGCTCGCCATCGGGCGTGACGAGAACCAAGCAGCGGGCGGTCGGTATGTCGGAGTTGGCGGGGGCTGTCGTGTAAGATACGCCAACGGCCCGAATGTCGTGCGCGAAGATCCGACCGAAGTCGTCATCGGCGACCCGGCCGATAAACGCCGACCGACCGCCGAACGAGGCAATACCGGCCATTGTGTTCGCAACCGAGCCGCCCGAAATCTCGGTGCCCGGTCCCATGGCGTCGTAGAGGCGGTTGACCGTATCGGCATCTGCCAACTGCATGCTGCCTTTGACGGCGCCGTGCTTGGTCAGGAAGGCATCATCACAACGGCCAATGATGTCGACAATCGCGTTACCGATGCCGACGACGTCATAGGAAAGTGCGCTCATGGATGTCTGGAAACTCCGCGGGCGGCCGGGATGGCCAGCTTCAGGCTGAGCGCACTATAAGTAGCCCCAGCGCGGTCGCCAATGGTGAAGCTATCGCCCCTTGGCGGCGCGAGCCTTGGCCGCGTTGGCCAGATCCAGAACCAACCGTTCGGCAATCGCCGATTCCAGCGACGAACTGAGCCGCGATGCTTTGGCGGCATCCGCAATCCTGGTTTGGGCGGCGATCAGGGCGGTGGAGGTCCAGGCGCGGCAGTGCGCCTCGAGCTGCGGTCGCACTTTGAAATGAACCGGTGGCCGGATCTGGCGCAGAAGCTCGTCGAGAGATTTGCCGGTTTCGAGTGCCGCCCGCAGGCGGTGCAGGCGCTGGAAATATCGCTGGAGGAAGATGACCACGACCTGCGGACTCTCGCCCGACGCAACGACACGGTCGTATTCCGCCATGGCGATGTCGGGCCGGCCGGATGCCGCCGCCATCACGACTTTGTCGATCGCCAGCTCTGATGCATCACCGACCACGGCATCAACATCATCGACGTCAATCTCCCGTTTCTCGCGTGCATACAACACAAGCTTCTCAAGCTCGCCGCGCGACATCGCGCGATCCGCGCCGAGGCGGGCGACCAGGGCCTGTTGAGCGGCCGTGGTGATCGACAGACCGGCGGCCTTGATGGTGTCGCGGACGAGGCCATCGACATCGCGGGCTTCGTCAGGATAGCAAGGCACCGCGGCAGCGCCCGCGGCTTTCTCAAACAGCGCGCGCATAGCATCGCTGGAGCTGAGATTGCCGGCTTCGACCACGAGCGCGGCGGCGAGCGTCTGATTGTCCAGCAGCGGCTTCAAAACAGCAGTGGTCACGCGGCGGCTGGCGCGTGTGTGCACGACCTTCGGACCACCGAACATTGGTAGTGTTTGCAGTTCGACCAGAAGGCGCTCGGGATCGTTTTCGAGGTCACCATCTTCGATGCGCAGGACTTCCCCTGGGCCGGCGAGCTTCTTGGCGGCGGCGCGTGCGCGTTCCGCGACAAGGCCGGCATCGCTCCCGAACACCAGCACCGCCTTGTGCTTGGCATCCAGCGTGCGGATGAACTGTTCGGCTTGATTGGCCTTGACCGCAGTCATGGTGGCTTATGCGCTCATTGGCGCTCGCCGAAGACGCGTGCGTTTCGAAGCAGACTGACTTCGGCCAGCAATGGTTGGCCTTGCGGCGGTATCAGACCGGACCCGAAAGATAGGCGGCAAGGCGGCTCTTGAGGTCCGTGGCAATCGACTTCGCGGCACGATTCTCCGCATCTTCTTTCGCCTGCACGTTCGAGAAGATCGACGTGTAGCGCTCAAAGCTGGCGCGACCGTAGCTGATGCCTTGAAGGACGGCTTTCTTATCGGCGATCCGCACCAGCTGGAAACGCGCTTCCAGATTATAAACCTGGCTCTGTGCCTGACCGGTCTTGTCAACGAGCGTCGAGATGAGCTGCTCGCGGATTGTCACGTCAAAGCGGTACTGCCGCGGAAGTGGATCGCCACCGCCTGTGCTTTGGAAAATCAGTTCGTTGCGGATGCGCTGACCGACGCGGCCGGGGATCGTGCTGAACTCGACCTCGGCCATCCGGGCTGCTGTGCTGCCCGTCGGACCAGCACCGTACATCGGACGGAAACCGGACGCCCCCTCGCACGCAGCCAGAGCCGGTGCAAGCAGCATCACAAGCGCCAGATAGCGTCCTGCGAAACGGCTGCGAGGCCGGCTCGAGACCGACGACAGATCCCCCCTAGGCGACCACATTCACGATCCTCTGCGGAACCACAATCACCTTCTTCACGGCTCGACCCTCCAGTGCCTTGACGACTGTCTCCAGCTTCAATGCTGCAGCTTCGATCTCGGCCTTGTCCGCGGTCCGTGCGATTGTCAGTTCGTCCCTTCGCTTACCATTCACCTGTACGGCAATGGTGATCGTATCGTCAACGAGAAGGGCCGCTTCTGCAACCGGCCAGGGCTGATCCGCGAGCAGGGTGTGGTATCCGAGCCGCTGCCAGCATTCTTCAGCTAAATGCGGCATCATCGGGCCGATCATCTGAATCAGCAGCTCGGCGGCTTCGCGGATGGCCCAATCCAGCCCGTCTCCCTTGCCGGATAGCGCGGCGTGGAATGCGCTGGTGAACTCGTAGATCTGCGCAACGGCCACGTTGAAGCGCAGCCCTTCGACGTTCTGGCCGACCTTGGCCAGCGCCTTGTGCGCGGCGCGCCGCAAGGCGTCGGCATCAGGGCCGAAGCTGGCAGGTTCGGCGCTGCCGGCTGGCGCCATGTGCGCCATCGCATCGTCGATCAGACGCCAGACGCGCTGGATGTAGCGGCTGGCGCCGGCAACACCGGCTTCCGTCCAGATGACGTCGCGCTCGGGCGGGCTGTCGGACAGCATGAACCAGCGCGCGCAGTCGGCGCCATAGGCCGAGATGATGTCATCGGGGTCGACCAGGTTCTTCTTCGACTTCGACATCTTCTCGATCGAGCCGATCTGCACCGGCTCACCGGTCGCGATCTCGGTGGCGCGGCGGTTGTCGCCCTCGCCTTCGATCTTGATCTCGGTCGGCAGCAGCCACTGGCCGTTGCGGCTGTAGGTTTCGTGCGTGACCATGCCCTGAGTGAACAGTCCCGCGAACGGCTCCTTCACGTTCAGGTGGCCAGCTTCCATCATCGCGCGCGAGAAGAAGCGCGAATACAGCAGGTGCAGGATCGCGTGCTCGATGCCGCCGATGTACTGGTCGACTGGCAACCAGTAGGCCGCGGCCTTGGCATCGACCGGCTCATCGGCGTGCGGCGAGCAGAAGCGGGCGAAGTACCACGAGCTGTCGACGAAGGTATCCATGGTGTCGGTTTCGCGCGTCGCCGGCTTGCCGCAGGTCGGGCAGTTGACGTGCTTCCAGGTCGGGTGACGATCCAGCGGATTGCCCGGCACATCGAAGGTGACGTCGTCGGGCAGCTTGACCGGCAACTGATCCTTCGGCACCGGCACCACACCGCAGGTCGTGCAATGGATGATCGGCACCGGGCAGCCCCAATAGCGCTGCCGCGACAGGCCCCAGTCGCGCAGGCGATACATGGTCTTGCGCGTGCCCTTGCCGGCCTCCTCCACGCGACGGCCGACTTCTGCCTTGGCCTCGTCGATGCTCAGGCCGTTCAGGAAGTCCGAATTGGCGATGCGGCCGGGGCCGTCATAGGCCTCGCCGGAGAGTTCGAACGTTGCCGGGTCGCGGTCGGTGGGGACTACGACGGGCACGATGGGCAGGCCGTACTTGGTGGCGAACTCAAAGTCGCGCTGGTCGTGTGCCGGGCAGCCGAAAATGGCGCCGGTGCCGTAGCCCATCAGCACGAAGTTGGCGACGTAGACCGGCAGCTTACGATCCGGGATCAGCGGATGCGTGGCGGTCAGGCCGGTATCGAAACCCTTCTTGCCGGCTCTGTTGATCTCCTCTTCGGAGGTGCCGGTATGGGTGCACTCTTCCACGAACGCAGCCAACGCCGGATTGGACTTGGCCAGCTCCAGCGTCAGTGGATGTCCAGGCGACAGCGCGCAGAAGCTGCCACCGAAAATCGTGTCGCCACGAGTTGTAAAGACCTCTAATTCCGTGACGTCCTTGGGCAGCGCGTCGCCGGCCAGCCGATAGCTCATCAGCAAGCCTTCCGAGCGACCAATCCAGTTGGCCTGCATCAGGCGGACCTTGTCCGGCCAGCGATCCAGTTCGCCGAGTGCTGCCAGCAACTCGTCAGCGAAGGCGGTGATCTTGAAGTACCAGACCGGCATCTCGCGGGTTTCGACCAGCGCGCCGGAGCGCCAGCCGCGGCCGTCGATAACCTGCTCGTTGGCAAGAACCGTCTGGTCAACCGGGTCCCAATTCACCTTGGACTGCTTGCGGTAGACGAGTCCCTTTTCCATCATGTCGAGGAAAAGATGCTGCTGGCGGTGGTAATATTCGACGTCGCAAGTGGCAAACTCACGCGACCAGTCGAGCGACAGGCCCATTGCCTTCAGTTGCGCACGCATCGATGCGATGTTCTGATACGTCCACTGCTTCGGGTGCACCTTGTTGTCGCGTGCAGCGTTTTCCGCAGGCATACCGAAAGCGTCCCAACCCATGGGATGCAGCACGTTGTAGCCGCGGGCGCGCTTGTAGCGTGCGACGACGTCGCCCATGGCGTAGTTGCGCACATGGCCCATGTGGATCCGGCCCGAAGGATAAGGGAACATCTCCAGGACGTAGTACTTTTCCCGCGGATCTGCATTGTCGGCTTCGAACGCCTTGTGTTCAGCCCATTTCTGCTGCCAGCGTGGCTCCACCTCGCGCGGATTGTAACGTTCACTTGCCATTTCGATGGTATCCGGGAATGCCTTGAAAGATTTGCGCAGACCTTCACCATGAATGGCATCAAGCGTCAAGTTTTACAGGGGAAACAACAGTCCTCGCTCGCTACAAGGAGCAGCTTGGCATGACCCGCTTCGGCGAGTAAGTCATGAGCTTCTGGTTTGCGAAGGGAAGATCATGACTGTCGAGCAAAGGCTGACGGAGGTTCGGGAGCGGGTAGAGGCGGCTGAGCGGCAGGCAAAGCGGCCAGCCGGATCCGTAACACTGGTCGCCGTCTCGAATACCTTTGGCACGGAGGCTATCCGGCCGCTGCTCCATGCCGGTCAGAGGGTCTTTGGTGAGAACCGGGTACAAGAAAGCCAAGGTAAGTGGCCGGAGCTGAAGAGCGAATTCTGCGACATCGAGCTTCACCTTATCGGACCGCTGCAGTCCAACAAGGCTGCGGATGCGGTTGCGCTGTTCGACGTCATCGAGACGGTGGATCGAGAGAAGATTGCGCGAGCGCTGGCCGAGGAAATGCGCCGGCAAGATCGGCTGGTGCGGCTTTACGTTCAGGTCAACACCGGACTTGAGCCGCAAAAGGCGGGCATTGCGCCAGCGGAAACCGCATCTTTCGTCAGACTGTGCCAGGAAGAGCTTGGTCTCTCCGTGGAAGGCCTGATGTGTATCCCTCCAGCAGACGAGAATCCCGGGCCGCATTTTGCCCTGCTGGCCAAGCTCGCCGGGGAATGCGGCGTGGAGAAAATCTCCATGGGCATGTCAGGTGATTTCGAAACCGCCATCGCGTTCGGCGCGACGAGCGTGCGTGTGGGTTCTGCCATCTTTGGCAATCGCTAAGGGCGCCTAGCCCATAAGTCTGGCTTTCCAGTCTGATCTGCCTCATCCTAGATGAGTCCCAAGGCTGCGCTGGGACTTTGGGAGGAGCAGATGCAGAGCAAGTATTTTGAGGTCTATGCGGATTGGCAGGCCGACCCTGAGGCTTTCTGGCAGCGCGCTGCCGAGAAGCTGACTTGGTTCACGCCGATCCAGAAAGTGTTCGATCAAGAGCAAGGCGTCTACGGACGCTGGTTTGCGGGGGGTGAAACAAACACCTGCTTCAACTGCCTTGACCGCCATATCGAGAACGGCCGTGGCGGCGAGACGGCGCTCATCTTCGACAGCGCGATGAACTCCGTCAAAGCCCGCTTCACCTATGATGAGGCGCTTACGGAAGTCCAAGCCATCGCTGCAGTGCTACGCAATCACGGCGTCGGTAAGGGCGATCGCGTAATCATCTACATGCCGATGGTGCCCGAGGCCGTGTTCTCCATGCTTGC
>JAEZBU010000106.1 GCA_023426855.1 Pseudomonadota bacterium
GCCGCAAGCACGCAGTCGAGATCATCAATGCCCGCGAAGGTCGCGTGCTCGAAGTCGGTGTCGGCACCGGCCTGTCGTTGCCGCTGTACGGCAGGCACCTGGACATCGTCGGCATCGACCTGTCGCCGGAGATGCTGGAAAAGGCGCGCAATCGCGTCGCGACCGAAGCAATCGAAAATGTCACCGGCCTCCACGAGATGGACGCCAGCAAGCTCACGTTCGCGAACGAGTCCTTCGACACTGTTGTCGCCATGTACGTGATGACCGTTGTGCCGGAGCCGGAGAAGGTGATGCGCGAGCTGTCGCGCGTGTGCAAGCCCGGTGGCGAGGTTCTGCTGGTCAACCACTTCAGCCAGGAGGAAGGCGTGCGTGGCTGGGTCGAGCGCCGCATGGCGCCGTTCGCCGACCAGCTCGGCTGGCATCCCGTGTTCGACCTCGACCGCATCATGGTCTGCGACGATCTGAAAATCGTCGAGCGCCGGGCGCTGCGGCCGATGGGCATCTTCACGATGATCCGTATGTCCAAAGCGGCTGGCTGATACGACGGGGATGGTCGCGTCGATGGCGCATCGTCATAGGGCGACGCTGCCGAGGCGGACTTTCTGAACAGTTCAGGCCGCCTGCGCGTGCAGGCTTGCTTGACAGCATGCGGCAGTGCTCCTTATATCGCCGCGGCTTGGCGGGATAGCTCAGGTGGTTAGAGCGAAGGTCTCATAATCCTTAGGTCGGCGGTTCGAGTCCGCCTCCCGCTACCAAATTTTCCCTTTATATTACAGGGTTACGTTGCGCACCTGGCACATCGCCGGGGCGGGATGACTCACGAACACAGCGAACAAGCCGCCGCACAAATGTCGGCACAACGTCGCCCCAGAGCGGGTCGCGATTTCCCGGACGACGTACCCATTAGGGGGGGTCCAGATGCCGCATCCCTCGCCTCCCTGACGTCACCCTCTTCTGCAACCGGTGTATTGCGTGCATTGCGAGACTTGCCGACGCAATCCGGCCATTGCTACGCGTGCACATTGGGGCAATAGCGATTCTCAACCCGGCGCCGTGGCGCGCGTAACGGAATGACCGAGCAAACGTTGGATCAGCCGATCGAATTGGAGGCGCCCGGAGCATCGTTCTCCGCGGCGGTGCTCCAGAGCGACCGGGCGTTCAATTTCGCGCTCGCCCTCGCCGCCGCGTTGCACGTCCTGCTGATCATTCTGATGACCGGCTTCGCCGGCAGTTCCAGCACGCAACGGCGGATCGGCGATCCGAGCGGCGCCGATAGTGCCATCAGCATCGAGATGGTGACGGACGCCGATCTGCGCAGCCTTTCGACCATTTCCGACAGAGCGCCCGGCCTGCCGACCCCGCCGACGCCACCGATCACGCAACAGCCCGAGCCACAGGAAGCCCAGCCGCAACCGGCTGAACCTGAACCTCCACCGCCTGCCGAGGCAGAGGCTCCGCCTCCCGAACCGCCCGCTCAGCCGGCAGAGCCGCCGGCAAAAGCCGCTGAACCGGCTCCGGCACCCGAAATCGAGATCGACGAGAAAACTCTGGCGCTGCCCGAGCCAGGCTTGCAACCTCCGCCGAAGAAGCAGGAGACAAAGCAGCCCGAGCCCAAGAAGCAGGAAACCAAGAAGGCTGAAGAGAAAACCCAGCCGCCAACGAAGTCCGCCGAACAGGCGAAATCCGAAACCGCTAAGCAGCGGCCGACGCAACCCAAGTCATCGCGGACAGCCAAACTCGATCTTTCGATGCCCCCGTCGACATTCATGGGAAGTGGCGGTGCCGGTGTCGAACGGCCTCCGGGCATCACGCGGTCAGGAGAGAACGATGCGTTCGCCCAGGGTGTCATTCGCGCCCTGCAGCGCACGATGCCCCAGCTCAGCAATACGTTTGGCCGCGTGACCGTGCGCATCACGCTGGATATGAATGGCAGCCTGGTCAGGACCGAAGTGGTGCGACAGTCGAACGTCGCCGGGCTGGATCAGAACGTCGTGTTCGCCACGCGGCAATCGAGCTTTCCGTTCCCGCCGCGCAACGCCGTCCCGGCCGATCTGGTTTTCGTGGTGACGTATATTTACCGGTAGAGGTCGCGCCGACGCTGCGGCATGCCTTCAGAACTTGTAGGCAAGTCCGAACATCAGATCGTGGCGGTCGAGATCGATGTTCGCGAGTGTCGTCCAATTGCCCCCGACCAGCAAGGTTCTGCCGCCGAAATCTGCGTAGCGATAATCCAGGCGCGCGATCACATTGCCAGTCAGCGCGTATTCGAGCCCGCCGCCAAGACTCAATCCGATCATCGTATCCCTGCCGTAGTTGCTCGCCCAGGATACTTCGTAACCGACCCTGACCCTTTCAACGGCGAAGCCGACTGCGATGTAGGGCAGAAATCTGTTGACCGCATAGCCAATCCGCGCGCGGGCGCCGACAGACCACTCGGCGTGCGCGTAGCCTGCCGGAACTCCGGTCGGTATTCCGTTCTCGTAATACTCGCCGCCGCGATCGGAGACGTCTCCGAACCGCACGTCACCTTCCACACCAAACACGAGACGGCGCTCGGTCTGCATGTTCATTCCGGCATAAGCGCCGCCGATGACACGGTTCAGTTCATTGGAGGTCGAATAGACGTCGCCCGTCAGCCAGCGCGATGCATGGTCCGCGGTTGTCCAGCTTTGCCCCACCTGTGCACCGACATAGAAACCTGACCAATTGAAGGGCGACGCCCCACGATCCGCGGCCATGGCATTATGAGCCGACGCGACGCAACACAAGACGGCAAGCGCCGTCACCGCTGTCCGAGATACCCGCATCATTGCCCCGCACACATCCCGCCCCCGAGATGATTCGCGGCAATTTTACCATGGTTCGCTCAGCTAACGCTCATGTGTCGGATCGGTAACGTCATTCGCGCCCGGCCGGAACGTCGCTATCCCACCGCCTTGGCGAAGTTGGCGAAAAACTCGTCCGCGTTCTTCTTCGCCACGCTGCCAATCAGGCGGCCGCCGAGCTGGGCGATCTTGCCGCCGACCTGCGCATCGACGTCGTAGATCAGAAGCGTCTGCCCGCCGTCGGCGTCTTCCAGGCGAACATTGGCGCCGCCCTTGGCAAAGCCCGAGATGCCGCCGTCACCCTGCCCACTGATACGATAGCTGTTGGGCGGATCGAGATCGGACAGCGAGATGCTGCCTTTGAAGCGTGCTCCAACCGGGCCGATCTTGATCTTGGCCACGGCGTTGAAATCCGTATCGCTGGTTTTCTCCAGGCTCTCGCAGCCTGGAATGCAGGCTTTGAGCACGTCCGCATCGTTGAGCTTGGCCCAGACGGTCGGACGATCCGCGGGAAGCAGAACTTCCCCGTTCATGTTCAGTGCCATGATGTGTCCTGCTGCATGAATGAGGCGCGCTCCCAGCGAAGGGAACGCGCCAACGTTAGGTCTCAGGCCAACTTGGCAACGGCGCGCTTCGCCATCACCGCGATGAGATGCGCGCGATAATCCGCACCCGCGTGGATGTCGGTGTTGAGATCCGAGGCATCGACCATGATGCCATCGAGCGCCTTCACCGCCAGCGCACCCTTGAGCGCGCTCTCCATCGCCGGCACGCGAAACACGCCCGCCTGCCCAGCACCCGTGACGGCGACGCGCACGTCGGCGCCGTGCTGGGCCACCGCCACGCCGACCAGCGCATAGCGCGAGGCCGGATTGGCGAACTTGGCGTAGGCGAACTTGGCCGGCAGCGGGAAGCTGATCGCGGTGATCACTTCGCCCTCCTCCAGCGCCGTCGTGAACAGGCCCTGGAAGAAATCATCCGCCGCGATTTCCCGCTTGTCGGTGTGCACCGTGGCGCCGAGCGCCAGCAGCGCGGCCGGATAGTCCGCCGCCGGATCGTTATTGGCAACCGACCCGCCGATGGTGCCGCGATTGCGCACGTGCGGATCGCCGATGCCCTCGGCCAGCGTCGCCAGTTCCGGCAGCGCTGCCCTGACCTCGCGCGATTCCGCCACCGAGGCGTGCGTCGCCATGGCGCCGATGGTCAGCGCCGACGACGATACCTCGATCTTGCGCAGCTCGGCGATACCGCCGAGATCGATGACGTTCTCGGGCTGGGCCAGACGCTGCTTCATCGTGGGAATGAGCGTCTGGCCGCCGGCCAGCAGCGTCGCGCCCGGATTGGCCTTCAGCGCCAGATCGACCTCATTCAGCGAGTGAGGACGGCGATAATCGAATGCGTACATGTTTATCTCTCCCTCACTCTGCGGCTTGCTTGGTGACGGCCTTCTGAGCCGCGCGCCAGACTGCCTGCGGCGTCGCCGGCATGGCGACCTCCTCGTGGCCGAGCGCGTCGGTGATGGCATTGATCAAGGCCGGTGGCGCAGCAATTGCGCCGGCCTCGCCGCAGCCCTTCATGCCCAGGGGGTTCGACGGACACGGCGTGGTCGTCATCGACACCACATACGACGGCAGATCGTCCGCCCGCGGCATGCAGTAGTCCATGTAGCTCGCGGTGATGAGCTGGCCACTGTCGTCATAGACGGCGCCCTCCAGCATCGCCTGGCCGACGCCTTGTGCGATACCTCCGTGCACCTGACCCTCGACAATCATCGGATTGATCAGGATTCCGAAATCGTCCACGGCAGTCCAGCGATCGATGCGCGTGACGCCGGTTTCCGGATCAATCTCGACCTCGGCGATGTGCACACCCGAGGGGAAGGTGAAGTTCTTCGGATCGTAGAACGCACCCTCTTTCAAGCCCGGCTCGATCTTCTCGGTATCGAACTTGTGCGCCACGTAGGCCTGCAGCGCCACTTCGCCGAACGCCATCGACTTGTTGGTGCCGCGCGCCGAGAACACGCCGTCATTGAAATCGACCGTATCTTCCGGCACCTCCATGCAGGCGGCGGCCACGATCTTGCCCTTCACGATCACCTTGTCGATCGCCTTGTAGATCGCGCTCATGCCGACCGCGCCGGAACGCGAGCCGTAGGTGCCCATGCCCATCTGCACTTTGTCGGTGTCGCCGTGCACGATCGAAACCTGTTCGATCGGAACGCCGAGCCGGTGCGACACGAGCTGGGCAAAGGTCGTCTCGTGGCCCTGACCGTGGCTGTGCGAGCCGGTCAGGATCTCGACGGTGCCGACCGGATTGACCCGGACTTCCGCCGACTCCCACAAACCGACGCCAGCACCCAGCGCGCCGACCGCCTTCGACGGCGCGATACCGCAAGCCTCGATGTAGGCCGAGAAGCCGATGCCGCGCAGCAGGCCCTTTTTGGCGCTTTCCGCCTTGCGCTTGCCGATGTTGGCGTAGTCGGCCATCTCCAGCGCTTTTTGCATGGATGCTTCGTAGTCGCCGGCGTCGTAGGTCATGATGACCGGTGTCGCGTGCGGGAACTGCGTGATGAAGTTCTTTCTGCGGAACTCCGCCGGATCGAGCCCGAGCTGCCGCGCCGTCACCTCCACCAACCGCTCGACGACGTAGGTCGCTTCCGGCCGGCCCGCACCGCGATAAGCGTCAACCGGCGCGGTGTTGGTGTAGACGCCATCCACCTCGCAGTAGATCGCGGGAATGTTGTACTGTCCCGACAGCAGCGGCGCGTACAGATAGGTCGGCACCGACGACGAGAAGGTCGAGAGATAGGCGCCGAGATTGGCTTTGGTCTTGGCCCTGAGCGCCAGGATCCTGCCGTCGCCATCAACCGCCAATTCAGCGGTGGTGACATGGTCGCGGCCATGCGCGTCGGCAAGGAACGCCTCGGTGCGATCGGCCGTCCACTTCACCGGGCGGCGCACCTTCTTCGATGCCCAGGCGCACACCGTTTCCTCGGCGTAGATGAAAATCTTCGAGCCGAAGCCGCCGCCGACGTCCGGCGCGATGACGCGCAGCTTGTTCTCCGGCGCGATGCCGATGAACGCCGACAGTACAAGGCGCGCCACGTGTGGGTTCTGGCTGGTCGTCCACAGCGTGAAGGTGCCGGTGCCGCTGTCGTAGTCGCCGATGGCCGCGCGCGGCTCCATCGCGTTCGGGATCAGCCGGTTGTTGACCAGATCCAGCTTGGTGACGTGCTTGGCCTTGGAAAAGGCGGCGTCCGTCTCGTCCTTGTTACCGAGGTGCCATTCGTAGACGGTGTTGCCCGGCGCCTCGTCGTGGACCTGCGGCTGACCCGCGTCCTGCGACTTGGAAAGATCTACCGCGACCGGCAGCGGATCGTAATCCACTTCGACCAGCTCGGCCGCATCGCGGGCCTGCGCCAGCGTCTCGGCGATGACCACTGCCACGTGATCGCCGACGTAGCGAACCTTACCGACCGCCAGCGCTGGATGCGCGCCCGCCTTCATCGGCGAGCCGTCCTTGGAATGGATCATCCAGCCGCAGATCAGTCCGCCGATCTTGTCTTTGGCCAGATCCGCGCCAGTAAATACGCCGACGACGCCCGGCGCCGCCTTTGCGGCAGCCGTATCGATGCCGTTGATGGTGGCGTGCGCATGCGGGGAACGCACGAACACGGCATAGGTCTGGCCCGGACGATTGATGTCGTCGACGTACTGGCCAGCGCCGGTAATGAATCTCTGGTCTTCCACGCGCCGCACGGAGGCGCCGATGCCTGAAGTGGTCATGGGGTGTTCCTCGCTATCCGGCGGCGCTATTCAGCGGCCTGTTTGACATCAGCGGTTTCCATGGCGGCGGCGCCGGCCTGGATAGCCCGAACGATGTTGTGATAGCCGGTACAGCGGCAGATGTTGCCTTCGAGCTCCTCGCGGATGGTGTGCTCGTCGAGGTTAGTGCCCTTGCGGCCGACCATATCCATCGCCGCCATGATCATGCCGGGCGTACAGTAACCGCACTGCAGCGCATGATACTCGCGGAAGGCAGCCTGCATCGGGTGCAGCGTATCGCCGTCCGACAGACCTTCGATGGTGGTGATTTCGGAACCCTCGCAGGACATCGCGAGCGTGGTGCAGCTTTTCACGCCGCGGCCATTGACCAGCACCACGCACGCGCCGCATTGGCTGGTGTCACAGCCCACATGCGTGCCCGTCAATCGCTGGTTTTCGCGGAGAAATTGCACCAGAAGGGTGCGCGGCTCGACCTCGGCCTTGGCCGGTCTGCCATTAACGGTCATCGAAACTGTTTTCATGGGTGGCGTATCCTCTTGGCTACCATTTTTGAATTGGCTGGCTCAGTGGACGGCGTCCGGGGCGCCCCTTATTTTGCGGACGCAGGCTGGCGTCCTCCTCACGACGCCTGTTGTTGTTCTAGGCCAATAGACTATCCCTGGCGCTTGCCGGCAACAACGGTTTCGGCGGCCTCTTCCCTCGAAACTGCCTCTAATTTGGCGTACCCCTCGGCGAGAAATCTCTGCCGACAGGACTGCCGGTTCTAAGAATCAGTCTTTTAGGTGACGCGAATGATTGGCATAATCGGCACCGTCAAAGGGTGGGGAGGATTGGATCATGTTTGAGACGACAAGCGGCAAGATTGTAGCAGCCGTGGCAGCCGTCGCGCTGACGCTGGCCGCTTGGCAGTATGGGAAGGCTACGTCCGCCGAACAACGTGCAAGCTCGGCTGAAGCCGCGCGCGGCACCATTGAGGGCGATCTCAAGAAGGCGCTCGGAGCAGCCCGCGACGCTACCGAAAAGGCTGCAGCCGAGGCAAAGGTGTTGGCGGAACGCGCCGCCACCGCTGCCAAAGAGGCTGCGGAAACCAGCGCAAAGGCCGCTCAGGCTGCAGCCCAGGAAGCTGCTTCGGCTGCCCGTTCGGCTTTGGAAAAGGCGCAAGCTGAAATCGCGACCTATCGCGACCAGTCGGCCAAGTCCTCGAATACCGAGCAGGACCTGCGCAAGCGTCTGACGGCGACGGAAGCCGCGCGCGACAAGGCCGTCAAAGACGCACAGGATCTCAGCGACCAGCTCACCAAGGAGCGCGCCGCCCGTCAGGCTGCGGAGGCCGCACGCGCCAGCGCCGAAAAGGCGCTCGCAGACGCACCGAAGCCGCAATAACGCAACATTCGCCCGACAAGAGCAACCGGAATGATCGTCGAAAGGCTGGCGTCTTGACTTGAAGACGCCATTTGCTAATTAAGGCCCGCGCGGGACGACCCGCGTCTTTGACGATCATTCCGGGACGGCCCGGCCCCATCAAGGAGGGCCGGGATGGCTGATCCGTTAAAGCAGTTTGAAATCTACCCCTTAATCAGCTTTGGCGAAATCGGTGGCCAGCAATTCGGCTTCACGAACGCTGCTGCCTTTATGTTTCTCACGTCGCCGCGGCCAGCCGCTTTATGCTCCTTGGTTTCAAGCGGCAAAAACTCGTTCCGGGCCGCTGGCAGGCAGCAGTCGAATTAACGTACGAGTTCGTTTTAAAAACCCTTCTGCAAAGAGCGGTATGCAATTCGTTCCCTACGTCTTCACGACGCTGACCTGCATGTATCTCAACGATGCGTTTCACCCATCGCACTAATGTCGTTCAGTTGCCTTTGGATCTGACGCCCTATCCAATATGAGTGAGGACGACCTCACTTTTCCTCGAACAATGTCCAGGACGTCCTGGCCCCGCCAAAAGGAGCCGTGAATCATGGCCTGGATTATGCTGTTTACTGCCGGACTGCTTGAGATCGTCTGGGCTTATTTCATGAAGCGTTCGGACGGCTTTACCCTGCTCACGCCGACCATCATCACGATCGTGACGATGATCGCGAGTTTCGCGCTTCTCTCAGTGTCCATGAAGACGCTGCCACTTGGCACGGCTTATACGATCTGGACCGGCATCGGTGCCGTCGGGGCGTTCGTGGTGGGCATCGCCGTTCTCGGAGAAGCGATGACGCCGATGCGCGTGGCTGCAGCAGCGCTGATCGTCACGGGCATCGTGATGATGAAACTGTCCAGCAGTTAATCCTGCGTTGATGGATGCGCGGCAAGCGACCCGGTTCAGCGGCGTGTCTGCTGAACCGAGCCGATGTTCGATCCGGCGTTGAACGGCGCGGACCCGCCGCGCGCCCTCTATGCGGGGTTGCGGGCCATTTCGCGCGCGGCGTCCTCAAACGCCGCGATCGCTTGCGCCACATCTTCAGCGGTATGCGCCGTCGAGACGTAGATCTTGCTCTCGGGCTTCAGGATACCGCGCTCAAGCAGCAGCGCATTGAACTGACGAAGCAGTCGAATGTCCGACCGCAAGGTCGCCCGATAGTTCGACAGGTCGCCGTCTGCGAAGAAGACCTCGAACAGCGGCGGCTCGCCCATCACGGTCGCGGTGATGCCCGCCTTCCTGAATGCCTCAGACAGCCCTTCCATGAGTTGGCGTCCGGTCGCGAACAGGTTTTCGTAGGTTCCAGGACGGCGCAAGACCTCCAGCGTTGCCAGCCCCGCTATGGCCGCCACCGGATTTCCGCTCAGCGTGCCGGTCTGCTGCACGAACTCGTCTTCGCCGACCGCTGTCTTATCGAGATGGCGCATGATCTCTTCGCGACCCGCAACGGCCGCCAGCGGGTAGCCGCCACCGACCACCTTGCCCAGCGCACACAGGTCCGGCACCACGCCGTAGTATTGCTGCGCACCGCCATAGGCAAACCGGAAACCGGTAACAATCTCATCGAAGATCAATGGAATGCCGTGGGCGGCAGTCGCGGCCCGCAACGCCTCCAGGAAACCGGGCTTGGGTGGAATGAGCCGCTGAAACGGCTCCAGGATCACCGCGCCCAGTTCGTCGTGATGCTCGGCGATGATCGCCGTCGCAGTTTCCGCATCGTTGAACGGCGCGATCAGCATCTCGTTGGTCAGCGAGCGTGGAATGCCCGGAGAGTCCGGCGTGGCCTGCGGAAAATTTCCCGGCCGCTTTGGCGCCATGCTCATCAGCGCCCAGTCGCCCATGCCGTGAAAGCCGCCCTCGAACTTCAGCACCTTGTCGCGCTTGCGATAGGCGCGGGCCACGCGCATGGCGTAATGCGTCGCCTCCGAACCGGTCGATACGAAGCGCACCTTCTCCGCACACGGCACGGCATCCACGATGGCTTCGGCTAACTGAATTCCGCTCGCGTTGTTGGCGAAGAAGGTCGAGCCGCGGGCGATCTGGTCCTGCACCGCCGCAACGACCTCAGGATGGGCGTGCCCCAGCAGCATCGGGCCGGAACCGAGCACGAAGTCGATATATTCGTTGCCGCTCTCGTCCCACACCCGGCCGCCACGGCCTTCGCGCAGGATCATCTCCGCCGGCAGATTGCCGAAACTGCCCGCCGGCATGACGCGGCGGCTGCGTTCGATGAGATCGCTCTGCTCACTCGTTGTGGTGCGGCCAGTCATTGCGAGTTTCCTCTCAATTCGTCTGTCAGCGGTGAGTGTGACACGATCAGACGCCGATGTCGTGCTGCCGGCGAGTTCACGTCGTCCCGATCATCGCGACCACTTGCAAGATTGACCCTCGCTCCATGACATGAGCGAGAGCCAATCCGGCGAGACCTCAAATATCGGCGGCCGTGCTGCGGCGGACCCGGACGTCCTTGCGCTTGAGCACATCGGGCTGCAGCGCCGTGCCGACACCAGGGCCAGGCGGAACCGTGATCTCGCCCTTCACGATCGGTGGCAACTCGGTGACGAAGCGATGATACCAGCCGTAGTAGAAGGCGCGCACGACTTCCTGCACCCAGCAATTGCGGGTATGCAGCGCCAGATGCGTCGACACCGTCAGCACGACCGGGCCGGTGCAATCATGGAACGCCACCGGCACGTGGTAGCTCTCGGCCATGTTGCCGACCTTGCGCGCTTCCGACAGGCCGCCACACCAGGACAGGTCCAT
>JAEZBU010000125.1 GCA_023426855.1 Pseudomonadota bacterium
AGCCACGCCATTCCTCAGCGGGCTGGCCGGGACCGGCAACGGAGACATCGACATCGTGGCCGGACGCGTCGGCACATTGGCCGGCACGCCATTCGGCGCGTTTCTCGTCGCGATCCCAGCCGAACAGACCACCCTTGGACCGGCGCTCAGCGCGCTGGCCTCTGCCACCCAGAACGCAAAGGTGATCGGCTATGTCGATTGAAATCATCCGCGCTATCGCTGAAGCGACGCTCGACACGCTGTTCATGGTGGCAGTCGCAGGCGGCCTCGGCACGCTATTCGGCCTGCCGCTCGGCGTCTTCCTGGCAACCAGCGGTCGGGGCGAATTGTTCGCAGCCCCGACGCTCAACCGCCTCGTCGGCGGCATCGTGAACGCAACGCGCTCGACACCGTTCATCATCCTCGTCGTCGCCATCATTCCGTTCACGCGATTGGTCGCCGGCACCTCGATTGGAACAGCCGCAGCAATCGTGCCGCTGACCGTCGCCGCGACGCCATTCATTGCCCGCATCATCGAAAGCGCGATCCGCGAAGTCGATCACGGACTGGTCGAAGCGGCGCGCGCCATGGGCGCCACGCCGTTGCAGATCGTGCGCAAGGTTCTGATCCCCGAGGCGAAGCCCGCCATCGTGCTCGGCCTGACGCTCTCCGCAGTCAGCCTCATCGGCTACTCGGCCATGGTCGGCGCGGTCGGCGGCGGCGGGCTCGGCGATCTCGGCATCCGCTACGGTTACCAGCGCTTCATGCCGGACGTGATGGCCCTCGTCGTCGCGGTGCTGATCGTCCTGGTCCAGAGCGTCCAGAGCATCGGCGACTACCTCTCGCGGCGGCTCAACAAGCGCCTGCCGCGGCACTGAACCCTTCCCCCATTCCAATACGCAAACGATCAAAACAGGAGATCATCATGACCACGTATTCCCTGAACAGACGCCTGCTGCTCGGCGCGACTCTCGGCCTCGCAGTCGCTACGACCTTGCCGGCAGCAGCGCAGTCGCCCGAAATCCGTGTCGGCGTCACCGCCGGTCCGCATGCCGAGATCATCGAGGTCGTGCGCAAGGTGGCCGCCGAACGCGGTCTGAACCTCAAGGTCATCGAGTTCACCGACTACGTGATCCCCAACCAGGCGCTGGCCAACAAGGAGCTCGAGATCAACTCGTTCCAGCATGAGCCATACCTGAAGAACCAGGCATCAAAGACCAACTGGAAGATCGAAAAGGTCGCTTACACGATCGCGTCGCCGATGGGCTTCTATTCCAAGAAGTACAAAAGCTTCGCGGATCTGCCGAACGGCGCGACGGTCGCGATCCAGAATGATCCGTCGAACGCGGCGCGATCGCTGCAGCTTCTGCACGCCAATGGCATCGTCAAGCTGAAGGACGGTAACAGCGTCACCGCCGGCCTGCTCGATATCGCGGACAACCCGAAGCGCTACAAATTCGTGGAACTCGACGCCGCCCAGTTGCCGCGTTCGCTGCCGGACGTCGATGCGGCTGCGGTGAACAACAATTACGCGGTGCAGGCGGGCCTCGATCCGGTCAAGGATTCGATCGTCAAAGAGACCAACGACGGTCCGTGGGTGAACATCATTGCGGTGCGCAGTGAGGATCGCGACCAGCCGTGGGTGAAGGAGTTCATCGCCGCTTATCAATCCGAGCCGGTGAAGAAGTTCGTGGCTGAACGCTTCAAGGGCGCTTACGTCGCGGCCTGGTAAGCCACACCCTGCTGGGAACAAACAAACGGCGCGCAGGCCATTCCGGTTTGCGCGCCGTTCTTATTGAAACGTGAGAGATCCGCGGGCCGCGCCTATTTCGCGGGCGTGTCGTCGAGATGTCGCGCCGCCTCCACGGTCATCATCGCCACGCCATCGCGAATCGGAAACGCGAGCCGCGCCGCACGGCTGACCAGCTCATGGCGCGTCTTGTCGTATTCCAGGGCGGTCTTGGTGATCGGACAGACCAGCAATTCCAGCAAGCGCCGGTCGATCTCATCGTGAGCCTGCTCCGGCTGATGATCTGTCATTGCTGGCATCCTCTCCGATCCGTGGCGGACCTCAGAACCGGAAGTTCAAGCCCGCCCGCACCACATCGATCCTGTTATCGAAACTGTAGTCGTCGAGATTGCTGCTTAGCGCGCTATGGCTGCCGAAGTCCATGTGCAGGTACTCGACCTTGGCCGAAACGTTCGAGCTGAACGCCATCTCGACACCGCCACCGACCACCCATCCGGATCGCACATCCTGGTTGCTGACGGTCGTTCCGCCGCTGATGACATCCTCATCGACCGCCGCGAACGCCAGACCGCCGGTGCCATACAGCAGCAGCGAACCCATGGTGACGCCAGCTCGCCCACGCACCGTGCCCCACCAGGGACCGAAGCTGGTGCGATAGACGCTGCCGTTGACGTTCTTGTCGTCGCCACTGATGTCCATGAAGCCGAGATCGCCCTCGATGCCGACCAGGAAATTCGAGCCGAGCATATAGTTGTATCCGGCCGTAACGCTTGCCAGATACCCCTCGGGACCGGTGGAGCTGCTTGAATTGGCACTGTCGTAGGACGAGTCGCCCCACCCATAGCCGCCGCTCAAGCCCCAATAGAGCCCCTGCCACAGACCGGGCCGGCTTGCCGGCTCTGGAACCGGATCATAGGTCGCGACCGGCCTCTGGCGCGGTCCACCCAGATCCGCCGCAAGTGCCGGCGGAACCAGCACTGCGCAGGCGCACACGGCGCCCACGACAAAACGAATACGCATTTCGGCGCTCCTCAAACGGGTAGACGCACAGCGTCCACATCCCGCAATTCGAGCACCTCCCCCGATGGTTGCCACGTACAACCGCCGTTGCCTTGGTCCACGATTGCCGTGGCAACCAGAAGGCGGAAATTAGAAAAAATCGTGCAATTAAAGACGCTTACGTCGCACCTAGGTGATCAGCCGAGTTTGGCATCTCACCTCGCGCCGCGGACGAGGCCTTAGAACATGGCCAGATGCACGCGATCCGGCGGGGCGTGACCGTCCAGGAACGTCTTGATGTTGATGATCACCTTCTCGCCCATGTCGACGCGACCCTCGATGGTGGCCGAGCCCATATGCGGCAGCGCCACCACCCGGTCCGACGCCAGCAGCTTCGGATTGACCGCCGGCTCATGCTCGAACACGTCGAGGCCCGCCCCCGCAATGGCACCCGACTCGACGAGGCGCGCCAGTTCGTTCTCGTCGATCACTTCGCCACGGGCGGTATTCACCAGATAGGCCGTCGGCTTCAGCAGCTTCAGCCGCCGCGCCGACAGCAGGTGATACGTCGCCGGCGTGTGCGGGCAGTTGACCGACACGATATCCATGCGCGCCAGCATCTGGTCGAGGCTGTCCCAGTAGGTCGCCTCGTATTCCTGCTCCACTTCCTCGGGCAGACGGCGACGGTTGTGATAATGGATCTGCAGCCCGAACGCGCGCGCCCGCCGCGCCACGGCCTGGCCGATGCGGCCCATGCCGATGATGCCGAGCCGCTTGCCATAGATGCGGTGGCCAAGCATCCATGTCGGCGCCCAGCCATCCCAATGCCGATCCGGATTTTTCAGCAGCGCGGTGCCCTCGGCAAGGCGCCGCGGCACGGCAAGGATCAACGCCATGGTCATGTCGGCGGTGTCTTCCGTCAGCACACCCGGCGTATTGGTGACGATGATGCCGCGATTGCGCGCCGTATCGAGATCGATGTTGTCGACACCGGTGCCGAAGTTGGCCACCAGCTTGAGTTGCGGTCCGGCCTGGGACAGCACCGCCCGATCGATCCGGTCGGTGACGGTCGGCACGAGGACTTCGGCGCTTTTCACCGCCTCGATCAGCGCAGCCTGGCTCATCGGCTTGTCTTCGACGTTCAAGCGTGCGTCGAACAACTCGCGCATGCGCGTCTCGACGACGTCCGGAAGCCTGCGGGTGACAATGACAAGCGGTTTCTTCGCCGTGCTGGGCATGGGCTGCTCGTGTGTGCTGACTGGCCGATAGCGGCCGGCGGATGTTCAACAGGGCACATGATGCGTCGTAGTCCTGTCTAACATGAAGCCACAGAGCGTGACAAAGAGTTGACACCGGGCAACGATACGAGCCGCTCCACCGATCAATGGCGCTTGCAGCCTTGATCGGGACGGCAAATCATGGTGTTGGGCAAGGCATGCGCAAAGGTCGTCATCTGCTCAGATTATCGCAGCTTTTGGCAGGACTGCTCGTCCTCTCCGCCGCGGTACAATTCACCGGCAAAGCGGCCGGTCCTGCAACCGCGCAGACGGCGAGCAGGCTGCCCCAACAGCACGGCAGCACCAGTGGCCTGGCTGTTCCACGCTTCGTCAGCTTGAAATCGGATCGCGTGAATCTGCGCAACGGCCCGGGTACGGATTACCCGACGTCATGGGTGTTCCGGCGCGCGGGCATGCCCGTCGAGATCCTGAAGGAGCATGAAGCCTGGCGACAGGTGCGCGACGCGGAAGGCGCGACCGGGTGGGTGTTTCACTCGATGCTGTCCGGCCGGCGCACGGCGTTGGTGTTGCCCTGGGAGGTCAAGCCGGATCAGTCTCCACCTCAGGTGCCGCTACTCAACGACGACGAAAGCGATTCGCGCGTTGTCGCGATCGTCGAAGCTGGCGTGATCGCAAACATCCGCCGCTGCGACCGCAACTGGTGCCAAGTGTTGATTGGCGACTACCGCGGCTACATCGAGCAAAACAAGCTGTGGGGCGTCTACGCCGGGGAAGTCATCCGCTGAGGCTAGCTGCGCATAGTGCTGGCGGGCGCGGCGGACGAGATTACTTCGAATCCGTAGGCACGACGCGGACAACGACGTCCACGTGCGAAACACGGTAGCCTTCAGGCGGCTCCGGCATGTTGTGCAGTGTGATGGACGCGCCTGGAATATCGACCAGCCGGCCATCCGTCTCGATCAGGAAGTGATTGTGATTGGACGTGTTGGTGTCGAAGTAAGCCTTGGAGCCATCGATTGCGATCTCTCGCAACAGACCGGCTCGTTTGAACTGGTGCAGCGTATTGTAGACAGTCGCAAGCGATACGCGCTCGCCACTGGCGACAGCTTCAGCATGCAGCAACTCGGCAGTTACGTGCCGATCGCCGCTGTTGAACAGCAAGCCACCCAGAACCATCCGCTGACGCGTCGGGCGCAAACCCGCACGACGCAGAACCTCTACGAGGTCCATGCCAGCGCAGCTATGATCGTCGTGATGATGATGCGTTTCCACGAAACAGCTATGACCACATTGTTATAACTCAAGCACTATTGCGGCCCTGTGCAAGCACAGATCCAGCGGCCGTACTATATGGACTGGTCGCTCACTGTGCAAGGCATCACGGCATCCCGGCTCGGCGCACGGAATTTGTCCCGAAAGCAGCTTGACGCATCGCCTGAATGCCTTTTTGAAGAGTAACGCTATTGTGGTAGATACGCGCGGGCATCAAGTCCTGCGGTGCGTAATGCGGAGCATTGATGGGGCGGCACGAGGGCACCATGGCGGACAGACGTTCGACGTTTGAATATGAAGATCTCCTGGCGTGTGGCCGGGGCGAACTGTTCGGTGCTGGCAACGCCCAGCTTCCACTTCCCCCGATGCTGATGTTCGATCGCATCTCATCGATCAGCGATACCGGCGGCGCCCATGGCAAGGGCCAGGTGCGCGCGGAGCTGGCCGTCGCCGGAAATCCGCAGTGTGAGTGGTTCTTTGCCTGCCATTTCAAAGGCGATCCTGTGATGCCGGGCTGCCTCGGCCTCGACGCGATGTGGCAGCTCACGGGCTTCTTCCTGGGTTGGCTTGGCGCACCGGGGCGCGGCCGTGCGCTTGGCGTCGGCGAGGTTAAATTCACCGGCATGGTACTCCCGACCGTGAAGCGCGTTGAGTACGTGATCGATCTCAAACGCGTCATTCTGCGTAAGCTCAAGCTGGGGATCGCCGATGGCGCACTGCTGGCGGACGGACAACTGATATACTCGGCCCAGGATATGCGCGTCGGGCTGTTCGAAGCGGGGCAAGACCCAGCCGGAGCGGCAGCGTAGGGAATACCCACGCAGCTTTGGAAGTGGGGACTGGAAAGGGTTTCTGATGAGACGGGTCGTTGTGACCGGAATGGGTATTGTCTCCAGTATTGGCAACAATACTCAGGAAGTTCTGGCCTCGCTCAGGGAGGCGAAGTCGGGCATCGTTGCGGCCGATAAATACGCCGAACTGGGGTTCCGCTGCCGGGTGCACGGCGCACCCAGCCTTGAATGGGAAACCATTGTTCCGCGCAAGCCGAAGCGTTTCATGGAGGCCGGCACCGCCTGGAACTACGTCGCCATGGATCAGGCGATCCGCGACGCCGGGCTGACCGACGCGGAAGTCCAGGACGAGCGCACCGGCATCATCATGGGCGCCGGTGGCCCATCTACCAGCGCCATCGTCCACGCCGCGGATACCGCACGCGAGAAGGAGCCCAAGAAGATCGGTCCCTTCGAGGTGCCGAAAGCCATGTGCTCAGGCCCGTCGGGTACGCTCGCTACGGCCTTTCAGGTCCACGGCGTCAACTATTCGATTTCGTCCGCCTGCGCGACGTCCGCCCACTGCATCGGAAATTCAGCCGAACTCATTCAGTGGGGCAAACAGGACATCATGTTCGCGGGCGGCTGCGAGGAACTGGACTGGACGCTGTCCGTGCTGTTCGACGCCATGGGCGCCATGTCGTCAAAGTTCAACGACACGCCCGCACGCGCCAGCCGTCCCTATGACAAAAACCGCGACGGCTTCGTCATCGCCGGCGGCGCTGGCGTTGTGGTCCTGGAAGAGCTGGAACACGCCAAGGCACGAGGCGCCAAGATCTACGGCGAGCTGGTCGGCTACGGCGCCACGTCCGATGGCTACGATATGGTCGCACCCTCGGGCGAGGGCGCTGCGCGTTGCATGCGCAAAGCCATGGAAGGCTTCGACGGCAAGGGCGTCGGCCGCATCGACTATATCAACCCGCACGCCACTGCGACCCCGGTCGGCGACCAGAAGGAGGTCGAGGCGCTTCGGGAGGTGTTCGGCAAAGACATCCCGCTGATTTCGGGAACCAAGTCTTTGACAGGTCATTCCCTTGGCGCGACAGGCGTTCAGGAAGCTATTTACTCTCTTCTCATGATGAACAACGGTTTCGTCTGCGAAAGCGCCAATATCGACGAGTTAGACCCGGCTTTCGAGGACATTCCGATCGTCCGCCAGCGCAAGGATGGACTTTCCCTTAACTGTATCATGTCGAACAGCTTCGGTTTTGGCGGCACGAATGCCACTTTGGTATTCCGCCGCGCGCAATAGTTAAATCACGGACACATCGCGGCGCTAGTGAAGGAGATTGAGCTCCTTCGAGGCGGCCCGAGATGAGATTCCACAAAAACACAATCGGCTGGTTCGAGAGTGATGCACGGCATGTGCGTTCAGGATCTGGAGCTCCAATGACTGAGTTCGATATCGCGAGACCGGGCCCGCTTCTGGCGGGCAAGCGGGGCCTCGTTATGGGTGTGGCAAACGAGCGTTCGATTGCCTGGGGCATCGCGCGCGTTCTTGCTGGCCAAGGGGCCAAGCTGGCGTTCACCTATCAGGGCGACGCCTTCGGCCGCCGCGCCATTCCGCTGGCCAAGTCGCTCAACTCGGAGATTATCGAGTCGTGCGACGTCAGCGACCTCGCCAGTGTCGATAATGTCTTCAGCCAGATCAAGAATACCTGGGGTGGCCTCGATTTCGTCGTCCACGCATTAGCCTTCTCGGATCGCCGCGAACTGGCCGGCCGCTACGCCGATACGAGCCGCGAGAACTTCGTGAATACGATGGTAATCTCGTGCTTCTCCTTCACGGAAGTGGCCAAGCGCGCCGCGGACCTGATGACCGATGGCGGCTCGCTGCTGACGCTGACCTATGGCGGTGCGACGCGGTGGGTTCCATCCTACAACGTCATGGGCGTGGCCAAAGCCGCGCTGGAAGCATCCGTCCGCTACCTGTCAGCAGACCTTGGTCCGCGCAATATCCGCGTCAACGCGCTGTCCGCAGGCCCGATGCGCACGCTGGCTGGCGCCGGCGTTTCAGACGCGCGCGCGATCTTCAACTACCAGCGCGATCATTCTCCGCTGCAGCGTACACCGTCATTGGATGAGGTTGGCGGTTCTGCGCTTTACCTGCTGTCGCCGATGTCGGGTGCTGTAACGGGCGAGGTTCACTTCGTCGATTGCGGCTATAACACCGTGTCGATGCCGACCCTGGACGCGCTCAAGGAACTGGAAGCCGACGCGGAAGCCGCGGCGCGCGTCTCGCAAGACACAGCCTGAAAATCGTCTTCAGACACGTCGACGTCTGATATTCCCTGCGCGTGTGTGCAGCGATAGGATCGTTCTGCCGGAGCTTAGCCCCGGCAGAACGTATTTCTATTGGGGGCACACATGTGCATTCGTAAGTCTTTTATCTTTGCTGTTGCCGCCGCTGTATTGGGCGGACTGTCTTTTGCGACCGGCGCGGCAGAAGCCGGCTTTTCCGCTCTGAAGGGTGAAGCCACGGCTGCAGGATCCGGGCTGGTGCAGCAGATCCACGGCTGCCACACCAACGTCCGTAGCGATCGCTATGGCCCGCACCGTCATGTCGGCCGTAGCTGCCGCCGTGTCGACACCCGTCCGCGCCGCCCGGTTTGCTGGCGGGATTGCAACTACGTCGGCCCGATCAAGGTTTGCAAGACCAAGTGCCGTTGAACGACTGCCATTGACGCATTTTCTGGCGCGGCTGACGCTGACGGCCAAGCCGCGCCATTCTTGTACATTCGTCGCTGATGCGTGCTGTCGGCGCGGCGCTCCGGTCTGATATTGCAGTCACGGATGCGCCATGGCATGGCTGTGTGCATGATCGGCGTCTTCGATTCCGGATTGGGCGGTTTGACGGTGCTTCGTGCGCTTGTCGATCGTTTCCCGGACCAATCCTTTCTCTATCTGGGCGATCACGCCAACGTACCGTACGGCAATCGACCGTCGGACGAGGTGGTCACACTCACACGCCAAGCGGTTGAACAGCTCTTCAATCGTGGATGCCGGCTGGTCGTGCTGGGCTGCAATACCGCGACTGCCGTCGCCGCGCGCAAACTGCAGCAGGACTGGTTGCCCTCATCCGGTTACAGCGGCCACAATATTCTCGGCATCGTCGCGCCAACTGTCGAAGCTGCCACCCAGACGCCATGGGCGATCTCGACACCGCAGTATCCGCAGAAATTCAATACCGACCTCATCGCCGTATT
>JAEZBU010000128.1 GCA_023426855.1 Pseudomonadota bacterium
CGCGACCATGCCGTCATTGCGATGAACCGTTTTGGCGCCGGTAAGCGGAAAGAGATCTACCGTCATTATCATCCTTCAACAGTCGTTGGTTCCTGCCCTTGGTCGCTTGGACCACGCCCGCGATTGCACGCTCGCGCGTACCGCGGTGCTTGTTAATGTGGTGTGATAGGCCACAAACCGGGAGGGCACGGAAGGGTCGGTGTATACATTGGCGCCATCTATAGGAGCCAGGCGATCATTCTGGTGAATCCACCCCTGCTCCAGGTCCCGCCAAAGGCTGGCGTCGCGCTCACCCGGTGGCCGATGCTGCAACCCTGAGCGCGGCGCGAATCTCGTCGGGCGTACGAACTGGCCCCGGCAGAACGAAACGACAGGCATGTTCGCCAAGAATGAGATCCACGCCTTCCGCATCCACGCCGACCGCCTGCCAAGCGCCAGCTTGTCCGCCGGACAGCCGAGCGCCGAGTTGAGCGAGGTCCGCCTCGGCGTCACTGTTCAATGCTGCCAGGATGCTCGGCTCGGCATCGACCAGCCATTCGCTGCCCGTGCCGTCGATCAACACATCCGATGCGGCGAGCGGCGCGATACGGCCAAAGCCGCCGATGAAATGCGCGCGCTCGACCCGCAGAACGAAGAAGCTGAAATCGGCAAAACCGGAATAGCCGGCAGCGGTAGGATGTCGCGTAAGATAGCGCCGCGCAGTCGTCGGGCTCGATGCCGGCTCGACTTTCCCGATCAGCGTCACGCGCGCGCCGGTGAGCGGATTGCCGACGGAATCGCTGGCATCGATCAGCAGGCTGGCGCGGCGGTCGGCTTCCAGATTTCGCGTGTGGATAGCCAGCCGCGACAGCAGAAGAATAGGCGATCCATCGGCTTCCGTCGCAGTCGCGACCAGCGACGCATAAGGATAGCCGGAGCCTTGATCGATGGTGCCCAGCGCCCCCTTGCGTGCACAGCGCAGGATGTAACGCGCATTCTCTGCATTCGACGGAGACGGCGCTTCGGCGGGTGTGGATTGCGGTGATGACATCTGTTCAACCTGCTACTGAGAGAGGCGTTGACTTGCCTCGCTGCTCCTGCTGACCTATTCAGCTAATATTCAATTTGGGGCTGGCATCGTCTACTCACGCCACATTTCCCCCACGAACGGGCCATAGAGCCCGCCTCACCAGCGTCCAGGGCACGAGACCATGAAAGAAAAAAGCACGATTGCTCTCGTAGACGATGAGCGGAACATTTTGACGTCGCTCAGAATGGCCCTCGAAGCCGAGGGCTATAAAGTCCGCACTTACAATGACGGCGTTTCCGCGCTCGAAGCCTTGACCGAGGAACCGGCCGATCTCGGTGTCTTCGATATCAAGATGCCGCGCATGGATGGCATGGAGCTGCTGCGCCGTGTCCGCCAGCAGTCGGATATGCCGGTGATCTTCCTGACCTCAAAGGACGAGGAGATCGACGAATTGTTCGGCCTCAAGATGGGCGCCGACGATTACATTGCGAAGCCGTTCTCCCAGCGTCTGGTCGTAGAACGCGTCAAGGCGATCTTGCGCCGCTTCCAGCCGAAGGATGCTGCCACCGCCCAGACGGAAGCCGCGCGAGTGCTCGAGCGGGGCAAATTGCGCCTCGACCCGGAGCGTCATACCTGTCATTGGGACAACAAGGCCGTGACCCTGACCGTGACGGAATTTCTCATTCTC
This sequence comes from Pseudomonadota bacterium, assembly GCA_023426855.1. GTDB lineage: Bacteria > Pseudomonadota > Alphaproteobacteria > Rhizobiales > Hyphomicrobiaceae > ZC4RG25. The sequence continues at coordinate 1,698 of JAEZBU010000128.1, forward strand.
CAAGCCTTGGCGACGCGACCCGGTGTCGTGAAAACGCGCGACGCGCTGATGGATGCGGCATACGACGATCAGGTTTACGTCGACGACCGCACCATCGACAGCCACATCAAGAGATTGCGCAAGAAATTCAAGCAAGTGGATGACGATTTCGACGTCATCGAGACTCTCTATGGTGTAGGCTACCGCTTCAAGGAGGCTTGAGCTCGGGGGGCCAATGGCTATCGAGACCGAGCCGCCGCGATCCGTATCCGGTTCGTGGCAGGCAACTAAGGATGGCCTACAGCGCGCCAACGCCGCGGTGCTGCGCGCGCTGCGACGCGTAGGCGAAGGCATCGTCGACAGCCGCGCCATGCGGCTGATCACCGGCAGCTTGGCGCGCCGCATCTTCGTATCGAACCTGCTCGGCCTGTTCATCCTGGTCGGCGGGATTCTTTATCTCAGCCAGCACAACGCGTGGCTGATCGATGCCAAGCGCGAAAGCCTCAAGACGCAAGGCGAGATCATCGCGGCTGCGATTGCGGCCAATGCGTCCGTTGATACCGAGCGTATCGTTATCGATCCCGAGGAGTTGCCGCAGGCCGACAACGCGCTGATTCCATTCCGCGACGACGGCTTTGCCGCGCTCCAGCTATCGATCAGTCCGGAGCGCATTACGCCTATTCTGCGACGCCTCGTACAGCCGACCACAAATCGCGCGCGCATCTATGGACGCGACGGCACCCTGGTCGCGGACTCCTCACAGCTTTTATCGCGCGGTCACATCGCCGCCCCCGCGCCGGCCCGCAACAGGCCCCGCACCAAGACGCTTTGGACGCGCGTCACGCAGTGGTTCCTGAATGCCGACCTGCCAGTTTACCGCGAGATCGGCAGCGCCAACGGCAACTTCTATCCCGAAGTGCGCATGGCGATGACCGGCACCACAACGCCGATGTTGCTACTCAACAGCGATAATGAGCAGATCGTTTCGATCGCCGTGCCGATCCAGCGCGCGCGGGCTGTCCAAGGCGTGCTGCTGCTGTCGAGCAAGCCCGGCGAGATCGACGAGGCGCTGAGCCAGGAACGTTGGACGGTCCTGAAGATTGCGCTGCTGGCGTTCGCGGCGATCATCGCCGCCAGCCTGCTGTTGGCCCGCACGGTGGCCGGCCCCATGCGGCGGCTTTCTGAAGCCGCGGAGCACGTCAGCCGCAACATCTCGGCCCGGCATGACCTGCCTCAACTCGGCCATCGCAGTGACGAGGTCGGGCAGATGGCCACCGCGTTCCACAAGATGACGACGGCCCTGTTCCGCCGCATCGAGGCCAGCGAGAAATTCGCGGCCGACGTAGCGCACGAGCTGAAAAACCCGCTCACCGCGGCACGATCCACAGCGGAATCGCTGACCTACGCCCGCGACGAGGAGCAACGCCAGCAACTCATCGTGCAGATCCAGAGCGAGCTGAAACGTCTCAACCGCCTGATCACCGACGTCTCGAACGCCTCACGGTTGGATGCCGAACTGGCGCGCCAGCAGGACGAGCCGGTGAAGCTGTGCCAGATTCTCGACGGCATCGTTTCCACGTTCTCCGATCTGCTCAGCGACAGCGGCAAAAGCATCGCGCTCGAGATCGATCCGGCCAGCATGGGCGATGGGCTCATTGTCAGCGGCCACGAAGGACGCTTGTCGCAGGTGATCACCAACATCATCGACAACGCCATCTCATTCACGCCGGAAGGTGGCATGGTTCTGGTCCGCGCCCGGCGCAGCGGCGACGTTATCGAGCTGTGCGTGGAAGACGACGGTCCGGGCATCGACCCGGAAAATCTCGACCAGATTTTCAAGCGCTTCTACACCTACCGGCCAACGGCCGAGAGCAGCCGCGGGAACAATTCCGGACTTGGATTGTCCATATCCCGAGAGATCGTTTTAGCTCACGGTGGCGATGTCTGGGCTGAAAATCGCATAGCGCAGGATGCGCGGCCGGACGAACCGCCGCTGGGAGCGCGCTTCATCGTGCAACTGCCGGCCGGGGTGAGAGCTGGTCAATCGAGGGCTCAACGCTCACGTGGCACCCAACGCGGCTAAACTCGTTCACGGAACGGCCATCGCGCTGCAAGGCCATGCGGCGCTGATCAGGGGCCCGGCCGGTGCCGGGAAATCCGATCTCGCCTTGCGATGCCTGATGCAGCCGGCCACGCCTCTGGTTCCGCAAACTGCGGTTCTGATCGCAGACGACCAAGTGCTGGTCACGCCAGAAGGCGATCGACTGACCCTGACCTGTCCGCCGACAATTCGGGGCCTTATGGAAGTCCGCGGCATTGGACTGATGCCGGTGCCATTGCGGGATTCTGCCGAGTTGGCTCTGATCGTCGACCTCGTAAGCTCCAGCGAAATCGAAAGATTACCGGAGCCGGACGAGCAAACGGATCTGTTTGGAATAGCCGTGCGCCGTATCAAGCTGACGCCCTTCGAGGCTTCGGCGCCACTCAAGCTGCTACTGGCGCTTCAAGGTTGCGTCAGCATCGAAAATGCCGCGCGGTAGCCAATCCACTCAAAAGCGCTTGCGATCGACGCGAACAGTTGCCAAACATGACGCGTCCTGAGTGCTGCCCGGTTCGTACGACTGATTTCTCAACCGACGCGGCGAACACTGCTGCTGCCCGACGCGGAACAGCACGAGAGCGATGATTGGACTTTTGATTGTCACCCACGGCGGTCTGGCTGGCGAGTTTCGCGCCGCGCTGGAGCACGTCGTCGGCACACAGACCCAGATGGAAACGATCTCGATCGGTCCTGACGACGACATGGAAGTGCGTCGGCAGGAAATCCTGGATGCCGTGCGCAAGGTCGATACGGGCGAAGGTGTTATTCTGCTGACGGATATGTTCGGTGGCACCCCCTCGAACCTGTCGATATCGATCCTCGATGAAGCCAACGTCGAGGTCATCGCGGGCGTCAACCTGCCCATGCTGGTCAAGCTGACCAGCGTCCGGGTCGACCAGCCACTTGCCAAAGCCGTCGATCTGGCGAAAGAAGCCGGCCGCAAATACATCAGCGTCGCTCGGCAGGTGCTTTCCGGCGAATCCTGAGAGCTGAGGGATCCTATTCGTGCTGAACCAGCGTAAACCGTCGGCTATGCTAACCATTCGCAATCGCAAGGGACTGCACGCGCGCGCCTCCGCCAAGTTCGTCAAATGCGCAGAGTCGTTCAACGCGCGCATCAGCGTCAGCCGCGAAGGCAATACCGTGGGCGGTTCGTCGATCATGGGATTGATGATGCTGGCAGCCGGACCGGGCTCTACGATCCATGTCGTGGCCGAGGGACCGGAAGGACCGGAAGCCATCGAGGCTTTGACGGCGCTTGTTGCCTCCGGCTTTGGCGAGGACTGCGTCGACGGCGGATGACCGCCACGATTATCGCCGACGCACATGACAAGGGCGCCACATGGGCGCCCTTTAACAACCTGCCGTGCCGATCGCTCAGCTCGCAATTCTCAGCGTTGAGATTTTCAGCGCGATATCGCGAAATGCCTGGCGAAGCTGATCACCCGTCGTCGTGTCGTAGAAGTGCGCGTCGGACGTAGCGCAGGCCTTGAGCGTCTTAAGTGGCAGCGAGTTCCGTGCCAACGCGAAGCCGACGCTATAGACGATCACGCCCTCGCCCTTCATGTTTTCGCACAGCGATTTCGAGTTGTCCGCAATCTGAACGGCCTGGGAGGAGTTGTCGCCATACTGGGTGCCGCCATACGTGTTGTACGCACCATCGGTCATCAGGATGACGATCTTCTGCAGCTTCGGCTGCCCCTGGTCGCCAAGCGTCGTGATGTCGCTGTACGGCGCAGGTTTGCTTTCGGCCGGCCAGATGTTGGCCCACTTCGGGGAGATCAGGTACCAGGCGAACGCCGTGCCCAGCTGTCCCGCCGTCGCGCCGCTGGCGCCCAACGCGTTGATTTTCGTGTTGAGAGTGGTCTTGTTGCTGGTCAGCGGCAGGATCGACTGGCCGGATGAGGGCGTCGAGCAGCTACCGTTCGAGCTGTAGTTGGTGCTGTCGTCGATAGCCGAATTGCCCGTGTTTCCCTTGTAGGCGCTGAGGTAGCGGTTGTTCGCTGGCGCCTCATCGGTGAAGGCATGCGTACCGGTGCGCTCCGTCACACACTGGATCGGCTTGCGGTTGGAGTTGTTGAAACGTTTCGTTTCAGGCAATCCCGTCAGGGCAGAAATGTAAGTGCCGACATTGATGCGCGGCGCAAAGGGCGCGATGGCGACACGCGAAGTGTATTCGCCCTGGTTGTCCCACACGACGATGTTGACCAGATCCTTAGCGGCGTCGCGCAGATCCTGAATTTTGCTGCCGGCCATCGAGCCCGTGACGTCGAGCATCATGCCGATTTCGATGTTGGTTTCCTGGTTGCCACCAACCGCCAGGATCGCCTTCGCCGACGTGAAGACAGGCAATTCCGGAATATGAATGATGTTCAGGAATGGCGTCGCGACTGCGGCATCGCCCGTCGCCTGAACCGCCGAACCGGAATCGGTCAGCTCGAAATTGATCGTGTCGCGCGACGTGCCGCGTGATTTCAGCTCATCATAATAGCGCTGCGCGGTGTCGAGCGCTGCGGCCGCGTTACCGCCGGAAATCTGCAGAACCCGGCCTGCCGCCAGAACCGCCGCGTCGATCGCATGCTGGGTCTGCTGCCGGGCGTTGAGCCAACGTCCATAATCGACCGCGCCGCCGACAGCCGCGAGGATCATCATGATCGTCAGGCCAAACAACATGGCGACGTTACCGGACTCGGACCTGGCAAACCTGCCGACCAAGCCCTCACCGACCTTTGCGGCCTTGAATGCGCCGACAAAACGCAGCGCCACACGAACTGACATAGGAAAACGCCCCATGGTTTTATCCCCTGGGGTGATCTTGAGCCTGGCAACTTTCCGATCTGTAAATCCGATACTGGTGTTCCGAAGCAACCCAGGCCTTTTTCCAAGGGTTGGTTGATGAATTACTTCCAGCTCGACTTGGTGGTTCGCGCCACCCTGGTGCCAGGCCGCTTTCCACGCACACAGGCAGACATAACAATGTCTTTATGTCTGATTGCCACGGAGACCTGGGATCGCTATAGAAGTGCGCTAGCAGATAGCGTGGGCAAAAGGCCTGCGCGACGCCTTACCCGCCGCAATGCGCGAGGCTGCGCCGCGCTTGAGACTGAATGTTGTCGCGATTTCGAGGACGCTGATTATGCCGATAGCCGCCGAATATGCCGTCAAGGACATCGAGCTCGCCGGTTGGGGGCGCAAGGAAATATCCATCGCCGAAACCGAAATGCCGGGCCTGATGGCGACGCGCGAGGAATACGGCCCCA
>JAEZBU010000185.1 GCA_023426855.1 Pseudomonadota bacterium
TTCCTCGCCCGCAGGCGAGACGAGTTTCAATCGCCCATCTCCACCTGGCACGACAATGTAATCCATTCCGTGGACGTGGAAGCCGGTTTCCGCACCGGGTGCGAAGCGCCATTCGGTGACACGCACATGTTCATTGTCGATTTGAACGGTCGGCACGGCGGGCAATGGTTTCATCGAGCCAGTCTCCCTTCTTGAGTCCGGGATGACGTTAGCTGATCACTTGCGCAAAGTCGTTGACGAAAGGTCTGGACGACAAGCTAGATCGGCCGGCCCAAGAGGGCCTGTCTGGTTATGGTGCCGACAAGATCGGCTCGCGGCACGATATGCACGCCAGCTTGCCGCAACGCTTCGATCTTGCTGGCTGCGCTGCCGGATGAAGCGGACGCGAGAGCCCCCGCATGTCCCATACGCCGGTCGGGCGGAGCGTGCAGTCCGACAATCAGCGCTATCACCGGCTTGCTTGGCTTCATCTGTGTCAGAAGCGCCGCTGTATCCTCCTCCTCGCTGCCTCCGATCTCGCCGATTAAGACGATGGCCTCGGTTTGATCGTCGTCGACGAATAGTTCGACACAATCCGCCAAGCTCATGCCGTGCAACGGATCACCGCCAATGCCGACCGTCGTTGATTGTCCGAGGCCGACGCCGGTCGTTTGAGCAACGACTTCGCTCGTCAAAGATGCCGACCTGGAAGCAATGCCGACAGGGCCCTTTCGTGCGTGAACGGTTGTCATCACGCCGAGCTGAGTTGCGCCAGGTATCAGGATGCCCTGGGAGTTGGCGCCGACAAGGCGGGTCTTGGAGCCGGCCAGCAGTTGCCTGACACGGATCATATCCAGGATGGGTACCCGTTCGGTTACGCAAACGATGAGGGCGATGCCAGCCTGGATGGCCTCGATGATGGCGTCGGCCGCGCGCGCGGGCGGCACGAAGACGAGGCTCGCCGTCGCGCCGGTTGCTTCAACGGCCTCGGCGACGGTCTCGAAAACCGGCACGTCGAGATGCCGGCGACCGCCCTTTCCCGGTGTGACGCCGCCAACGATCTTCGTGCCGTAGGCCATCATGCGGGCCACGTGATAGGTGGCGGCGCGGCCGGTCAGGCCCTGGCAGATGACGCGCGTGTCGCTGTCGGCAAGGATGGCCATCACGCAGCCTTTCTGGTGGCTTGAGCGACCGCTGCGTTGACCGCCTCCCACATGTCGGCGGACTCGGTGAATGGCAGGCCGTAACTCAGCAGCCGTGTTGCGGCGAATTCCGCGTTGTTGCCGGCGAAACGAACAACGATGGGGAGGGCTGACGCGGATTTCCGCATCGCGATCCCGATGCCTTCCGCAATCGTATCGCAGCGCTGCATTCCGCCGCCGTGGACATTGACGAGAATGACTTTCACACGCGGATTCGCCGCCAACAGCTCCAATCCGTAGGCAATATCCAGGCTGGAGGCGGTGGTGCGAATGTCCATGAAATTGGCCGGCGCGCCACCGGCATCGGCCAGTTCATCCAGCGTCGCGAGTGCGAGCCCGGCGCCATTGACGATGACGCCAATGTTTCCGTCGAGCTTGAGATAGTTGATCTGGTGCCGCTGCGCCGCCAGCTCCGATGGATCGCCGTCCTCGTTTTCCGTTACATCGCGCAGTGCTGCGAGGTCCGGATGGCGAAAAAGGGCGTTATCATCGAGAACGATCTTCGCATCCAGCGCGACGAACCGGCCATCATCGGCTGCAGCCAGCGGATTGATTTCGATCAGCGATGCGTCGAGCAAGAGAGCCGCATTCGCAACTTGGCTCAGCAGTTCCACCAGAGCAGACATACGATCGGCGCCAATGCCTGTGGCCTTGGCCGCGCGTGCGAAATCTCCAGTGACGCCGACAGATGAGATCTGAAGGGGGGTGCGGGTCACGTCAGTCCGACGGCGTATCGGCTCCGCGCCGGTTGCATCCTCGTTGGGCGCGGTCAGGAGCACGAGTTCGCCGCGCGTGGCGTCGACGACCACAGCACAGTAGATGCTTTGCACGTAGCGGATGGCTTGCTCCACATACACCCACCGCACGCGCTGACCGCGGGGGCCGGTCTGGCTGGTGATCAGGGTCTGGTCGATCATGGTTTTGGCTAAGCGACCGGCCCCAGCGACATCCTTCGCCATGCGGACACCGCCATTCGATGCGCGGTCCCCGGCGTGAATTTGGGCTTTGATTACGAAAGGGCCTGCGCCGAGCCGCTGGGCAACGCGCTCTGCCTGTTGCGCGCTTTCGGCGATGCGGCCATGCGGAATTTGGATGCCGCAATGGCTGAGTAGTTCCTTGGCTTGAAACTCATGCAGGTTCATCAGGATTTCCTCCTGCGATGCTGCTCTAGCCTTCTCGCATCAGGGACCCGGGAAACTGACCGCCACGTATGAAAGCTCTTGAAGTGCTCAGCGCTTCGCGCTGTGATGCAATCAAATTCGTCCCGAGCTATTCGCCCATGCCGCCTTTCGAGTGGCCAATCTCCGATCCGTTACAGCACGGTTGGTGGACAGCCCATCCCGTCGCGCAGTTCTGGTATGCCAAATACAATATGCCAGTTGCCGGCTGCGTGTCGAGTGCTATTCGATATCCGCGCAGCAATACCGGCTGCGCTCATTCTGCATTCAGCCAGTCGCCGAATGGCGAATTGCTGCGGTGCCATTAGGGGTCAAAATTCAACAGCGATGCAGCAAGTCTTCGGGAGAATATAGGGGATGGAATTGCTCGTGGCAGCCGGCGCGATGGGGGACCAGATCGCGGCGTGGCTTCAAGGCGTGTTTGGTCTCGACGCAACGACAATCGTCAATGTCCTTCGTATTGTCGGCATTGATATTGTCTTGGCGGGCGACAATGCGGTGGTTATTGCGCTCGCCTGTCGTTCGCTGCCACCAAAGCAGAGGATGACCGGTATAATTCTGGGCGCCGGCGTTGCTGTGCTGCTGCGCATCTTCTTTACGATCATCATCCAGCACCTTTTGGAAATTCATTACCTCAAACTGATTGGTGCATTTCTGCTGCTTTGGATTGCGATAAAACTCCTCACCGCCGATACGGGCGATGAAGAGCACGTAAAAAGCGGAAACAGTCTTTGGGAGGCTGTCAGGATCGTGGCAATTGCCGATCTCGTCATGAGCCTCGACAACATGCTCGCGATCGCAGCAGCGGCGGGCGGCAATACGAACCTGATAATATTCGGCCTTGCTTTGAGCATTCCGCTGGTTATCGGTGGATCGACGTTGATTGTCGCCTTGCTGACGCGGTTCCCGATTTTGATCTGGGCGGGCGCGGCCTTGCTGGGATGGATCTCGGGTGAATTGCTGGCGACTGAGCCGGCGCTGGCACCAGTCATGAATACGCTCGCTCAATCGCTGCATCTCACGCCGAAAGGCATCGCGCGTCTCTTTGAGGTGATCGGAGCGACGCTCGTCCTGCTTGCCGG
>JAEZBU010000194.1 GCA_023426855.1 Pseudomonadota bacterium
GCGGCAAGCACACCAGACGCTCTGGCATCACTACGCGGGACCTTGCAATGTGAAGCCTCCGAGGAGACAACTGTGTCCTACGCCGAGCGTACTTGCCAACTTGCGGGGAGCCCTGATTAACCCCCAATTTCACTGTCTTACCGGGTCCTCCGATGGTCGTTCGGCATCCCGATGACTTTGTGTGGTCCCTGTCTGGTTTTCGTCCCAATCGCTCATCAGATCGCTCAGGACCGAACCCACCACACTCTGCAACGGACGCCAGCAACTCTCATCGGGCTGGCCAACTGTATGCATTGCCTTACGCCTCACTCGACTTACTGAAGACGCCGACTTGTCACCGGCTTCCCGACTTCAGCGCGGCGCGATGTCTGTTCCCGAAATCCCCAGCGCGGCGGGGTAGCCCGCTGGGACAGATTGGCAAGCCGCTCGGCGATACACCGGAACTTTTCCGCCGTAGCGGCTCGCTTGATCTTCAGGAAAGCACGTCGCAGCACGTCTTTAGGGGATATGCCGTACACAGACGCAACGGAACGCAACGGGACGCTACTGGAACTCGGACTGTTACTCGCACTCACACTGGTACGCTGACGCAACGACGGACCGACGAACTCAGCGGCCGTTACTCCCGATGCCGGTACGCTGGCATCTTTAGCGGTACGCTTGAACACTGACCGCGGGTACTCGAACTGCGAGGAAGAGCTGACGCTACGCGGTACGCTTGACACGGGTACGCTCCTCACTCTGGTAACTCACTTGTTCGCACTGTGTTCCGCGAACGAGATAAAATTAAACCTTGTCCTGTGACCGGATGGTGACATGACTTGGGCCAACACAAGGTATTTCGCTGCGATTTTGTTCAGGTGGAAAACCCGCAAAGGACCACTGAACAGCGCGCAATTACGGGAGATTTAAAGGGTCGGACCGAAAAAGATCAGGTCGGCGGCGCACTTAGGCGCGCGGCCTGGATTGCCCCAATTGCCAGCAGCATCGACAGGACGGCATTCCAGCCGGCAAACGACAATCCGGCAAATCGCCAGGCTGCCTCATCACATCGCACGAAAGTTTCTTTCGCGAGCTGTTTCAGCAGCCCGCCTTCGCCGGCTCCGCCCAAAGGCGCGAGCCCGGTCGATGCGCAGGTCTGCGGTCCTTCCCAAAACTGCCATTCGACACCAGCGTGATAGACGCCCAGCCCCGCATTGATCAGGAATGCGATGGCGACCAGAGCAAACAGCGCCGTGGCGATGCGATGCTGCTCCATACTGACAAGGATCAGCGCCAGAAACAAAAGGGGGATGCTGATGTAGTACGCGTAGCGCTGCTCAAGGCATAGCGGGCATGGGCGATAACCGCCGATATACTCGAACGCCAGCGCGGCCAGGATGATCGCCACCGCGCCGAACAGAACAGCACCGCCCCACGGGTAGGCGGGAGAGAACTGATCGGAGCTGCTTGCGGTTGGAAGCATGTGATCACACGAGGAATTTCAACGCGAAAAAACCGCCGATCAGCAGAACGAGAAACACAAGCGTCAGAATACCAAGGCGTTTTTCGATAAACGCCCGTATCGGCGGGCCGTACCAGTAGAGTAGGCCGCTGACAAGATAAAAGCGCAACCCCCGCGCGGCGATGCTGGCGATCAAAAATACGAGAATGTTGAGCTGGGTTGCCCCGCTGGCGATGGTGATGACCTTGTAGGGGAACGGTGTCACCCCGAAGAAGAAAACGATGAGCGCGCCATACTCATTGAATTGGCTGGCGAACTGATCGAACTTGTCCTGGTAGCCGTACAGATCGAGAAGCGGCTTGCCGAGCAGGTCGAACAACAGCAAACCGATGAGATAGCCGCCGACGCCGCCAAGAACCGAGCCCGCCGTCGCAATCGTTGCGAACAACCAGGCTTTCGCGCGCTGCGCCAGAACCATTGGCATCAGCATCACATCGGGCGGAATGGGGAAAAACGAACTCTCGATAAACGAGATCCAGAACAGCGCTCGCGGCGCATGTCTGTGCTCAGCGAGCCGCATCGTCCAGTCGTAAACGCGTCTGATCATGTGGCCGTCCATAAGACGGCGGACGATAGCTGTCTATTGGCGATTGAAAGCCGGCTGGGACCCGCGATCTTGTGTCCCACAAATTAAAACGGCGGTTGGGTTTTCCCAATCCGCCGTTTTTGCTCATGATCGACCAGCTTTTGCCGGTTCGACTCTTTCGTCAGGCGCCCACCGCATCGGTGAGCACTGCGCCCTTCTCGCTCGCGGGACGAAGCTGTACGACGCTGCGCAGCGCTGAAAATCCGAACCCGAACAACTCCGAGACTGCTGCCGCGCGCTCCTGGCGCGCCGTCTGCATCAGCTTGCGAAGCTGTTCTGCACTTGGATAATCCCGAGGCTCAATCAATCGGACCGACATGTCATCGCTCCTCATCTCAACTCTTTTTATGTCGTTATTGGTATTCCTGTTCGATACGGTCTACAAACGACGTTCTCTCACCGGATGGCTTAGAAAAACTCATGCATAAAGCATTGCCACCGCTGAATGCCCTCAGGGCCTTCGAGGCTTCCGCGCGACACCTCAGTCTGACGCGGGCGGCGGCTGAATTGAACGTCACACCGGCAGCCCTCAGTCACCAGATCAAAGGACTGGAGGAGTTTCTGGATGTAAGGCTGTTCCATCGGCGCACGCGCTCGATCGAGCTCACCGAAGCCGGGCAGCTTCTCTATCCTGGCCTGAATGCAGCGTTTCTTCAGATCCGGCAATCCGTGGCGAGCCTCGACCGGGCGCGCAACGACAACGTCCTGGTTATCAGTGCACCGCCCGGTTTTACCGCGAAATGGCTTGCACCGCGGCTCTACCGCTTCATGGCGGCCAACCCGGATATCGAAGCCCGGATCTCGTCGACCATGGTGCTCGCGGATTTTGTCCGTGACGGCGTCGATGTCGCGATCCGCAACATGCAGGTCGGCAAGACCATCAGCGGTCTCGTCGCCGAGCGGCTGGCCGATCTCGACATGCTGCCAGTGTGCAGTCCGCGGCTCCTCGAGGAGGGCGGCTTATCGCGGCCGGAAGATCTCAAGAATGCGAAGCTGATCCACGACGATTCGCTGGTCGGCCGCGCCAAGCTGCCGACCTGGGCCGACTGGCTGAAGGCAGCGGGCGTCTCAAGCATAAATTTCAACCGTGGCCTGCATTTCAACAGCGCCGACCATGCTCTGGATGCGACCGTCGAGGGTGCCGGCGTGCTACTCGCGCACAAGCCCCTCGCATTCGATGACTTGCGCACCGGCCGGCTGGTCGCCCCGTTCGACCTGATCCTGCCGTCCGGGCGTGCGTTCCACTTCGTCTGCCCGATCGGCTCGGTGACGCGACCACCCGTGGCGGCTTTCCGCGCTTGGCTCAAAGAGGAAGTGGATCTGCTCGATCTGTCGTTGCCGGCGAGCACGTGGCGGCCGGTTCGAAGTGCTCGGAAAGGTGCAAAACGAGCGCGTTGAGCACCATGCGACCGGCGTCGGTGGCCTTGATCCGGCACCCGTCCGGCGAAACAGCAAGCTGGCCGGCCTCGACAAGGTCTGCGATCGCCTTGTCCGTCGGCCGCGCGCCGCCAATGCGCGCCAACCGATCGAGATCGAGACCTTCCGCGAGCCGCAGCCCCATCAGCAGCGTTTCGTCGGCTTGTTCCTGTCGCGATAGAGGCGCGCTCGCGATCTGGCCGTGCCCAGCGCGCTCCACATCGCCGATCCAACGTTCAGGCGCGCGTTCACTGGTGGTCGGGGTGCGCTCTCCGTCCACGATGACGCGGCCATGCGCACCCGGGCCGATACCCGCATACTCGCCATAGCGCCAGTACAGCAGATTGTGTCGGCTCTCCTGCCCCGGCTTGGCGTGATTTGAGATTTCGTAAGCCGGAAGTCCATGGCGGGCAGTCAACTCGGCGGTGACGTCGTACAGATCGCTGGCCAGGTCACCGTCCGGCACCTGCAGCTTGCCGGCAGCGTACAATTTGGCAAACGGCGTGCCCTCTTCGATGGTGAGCTGGTAGAGCGACAGGTGCCCGCCCGCCATGGCCAGCGCCTCGGAAAGCTCAGTCCGCCACGCATCCACGGTCTGCCCCGTTCGCGCGTAAATCAGATCGAACGACACCCGCTCGAACGTCCGCGCCGCGATATCGATGGCGACCCGCGCCTCCGCCACCGTATGCAGGCGGCCAAGCCGTTTCAGGTCGGGATCGTTGAGCGCCTGAACGCCCAGCGACACGCGATTGACGCCGGCACCGCGATAGCCGCGAAAACGCTCGGCCTCCACACTCGACGGGTTGGCTTCCAGCGTGATCTCGGCGTTGGCATCGACCTGCCACAACGCCGCGATGTGATCCAGGATGCCGCCAACCGTTTCAGGTTGCATCAGCGACGGTGTGCCGCCGCCAATGAAGATGCTGGATACGTGGCGATTGCCGATCCAGTTCCGCACGTAGTCCAGCTCGCGGCGGAAAGCGGCGAGATAGCGCGGCTCATCCACGCCGCCGATGCGCACGTGGCTGTTGAAGTCGCAGTACGGGCACTTCGACGCGCAGAACGGCCAATGGACATAGACGCCGAAACCGGCCTCGTCAGGATTGACCGTTGAGGCAGGCGGCCACGAAGAGGGCAAAAGCGCGGGCGCGGTGGCTGATGGCATGCTTGCTGGCCGGATCCATTTCGCCGAACGTCAGGGTCTCGCCGTCGGGCAGGAACATCGGGTCATAGCCGAAGCCCTTGTCGCCGCGCGGCGGCCATACGAGCCGGCCGAATACCTTGCCCTCGAACACGTGCGCCTCGCCGTCAGGCCAGGCGAGACAAAGGGCACAGGTGAAATTGGCCTCTGGCCCGTCGTTTGTCCAGCCGCCGGCCGCTTTCACCTTGTCGGCGACAAGGCGCATGGCGACGCTGAAATCCTTAGATGGCCCCGCCCAGCGCGCCGAATAGATGCCCGGATCGCCGTTCAGAACTGCGACTTCCATGCCAGAGTCGTCGGACAGCGCCGGCGCGCCCGATGCGGTGGCAGCCGCCACAGCTTTCAGCCGTGCATTGCCGGCAAATGTGGTTTCGGTTTCCTCAGGCTCCGGCAGACCGAGGCTCCCCGCCGAGACGGCGTCGAGCCCGTAAGGACTGACGAGATCGGCGATTTCGCGCAGTTTGCCGGCGTTGTGGCTGGCCACGACCAGCCGCATACCCGTCTCAAGTCGTCGCATCAGGACAGTCCCCAGATCCTCGGCTCGGCGAATTCCAGGCAGTTGCCCGCCGGGTCACGGAAGTAAATCGACCGCCCACCATTCGGCCAGACGTATTCGGATTCAATGGCCACGCCGCACTCTTCCAGCCGCGCCTTCCAGGCGTCGACCTCCGCAGCGCTGGCGCGGAAACACAGATGCCCCGGCCCGATCGCGCCGTGCGACGGAATCGATTGGCCGTCGAGGTTCTGCGCCTTGCTGGTCACATCGGGGTTGAACATCAAAAGCATCTGCTGGCCACACCGATAGAAGATGTGGCGGCCAGCGACTTTCGTCGCCGGCTCCATGCCGAGCACATCACGATAGAAGCGCTCGACGGTGTCGAGATCGCGCGCGTACAGAATCGTTTCGAGAATTCCGGTTGGCGTCATCGCATCCTCTCCAGATCGGCTGAACCCTGCCGCTGGCGACGACCCGACGACCCGGGTTTCAAGCCCGATCCGTCAGGCGACGGTCAGCTGCTGAAGCGAGACCAGTTCCTTGATGCCCTTGCGGGCCAAAGCCATCAGTTGGTCAAACCGTTCCTGGCTGAACGGCTCTTTCTCGGCCGTGCCCTGGACTTCGACGATGCCGCCGGAGCCGGTCATGACGAAATTGGCGTCGGCGTCGGCCTCAGAATCCTCGGCATAATCGAGGTCGAGCACCGGCTCGCCGAGGTAGAGACCAGCGGACACTGCCGCGACCTGATCCTTCAGCACCTTGCCGCCGATCATGTCACGCGCCTGCATCCACTGCAGACAGTCGTGCAAAGCGACCCAGGCGCCGGTGATGGCCGCGGTGCGCGTGCCGCCATCGGCCTGCAGCACGTCGCAGTCGATCGAAATCTGGCGCTCGCCGAGCTTCTGTAAATCAACCACCGAGCGCAGTGCGCGGCCGATCAGCCGCTGAATTTCCTGCGTGCGACCCGAGGGGTGGCCGACCGTCGACTCGCGCCGGTTACGATCGGTCGTAGCCCGCGGCAGCATGCCGTACTCGGCCGTGACCCAGCCGCGCCCCTGGTTTTTCAGCCACGGCGGCACCCGCTCTTCAAGGCTGGCAGTGCACAGGACATGCGTATTGCCGAACTTGATCAGGCATGAGCCCTCGGCGTGCATGGAGACGGCACGCTCGAACGAGACGCGACGAAGTTCATCAGGGTTGCGTTTTGATGGGCGCATGGCGATCTATTGGTAGCGATGTTGCACAGGATGGGTGAGAGGGACAGATCGAGACTGCCCAATTCTGCGGCACCCTAAAGGGCGATCGACCGGCAGGGAAGCGGAAATCGTTCCCTGGCGGAGTGCCGGTTTTTTCGTACCGCACCACGTTCCTTGTGATATCGCACCTGCTGCCAACCGCTGATTTGACGAGCTTGCGCCCGGCGTCCTAGTCTCCGTCAGATCCGTTGTTGGAGGTGCTAACCCCATACCACCAGCATGACAGAGATCCCCAGCGGGCTGACCCAGCTCAACGAACGTTCCCGAGAGATCTTCCGGCGGATTGTCGAGACCTACCTCGCAACCGGCGAGCCGGTAGGTTCGCGCAACCTGTCGCGCAATCTGCCGATGACGCTGTCGCCGGCCTCGGTGCGCAACGTCATGTCCGACCTGGAGCAGCTCGGGCTGATCTTCGCGCCGCACACTTCGGCCGGCCGCCTGCCGACCCACATGGGTCTGCGCATGTTCGTGGATGGTCTGCTGGAACTCGGCGATCTGACCGAGGAGGAACGTAAGCGGATCCAGGCGCAAATCAGTTTCAAGCGCCAGAAATCCGTCGACCAGGTCCTCATGGAAGCCGGCGAGATGATTTCCGGCCTGTCGCATTGCGCCGGCGTCGTGCTGGCGGAGAAGCAGGTCAGCCGCCTTAAACACATCGAATTCGTACCGCTGGATCCGGGCCGCGCGCTGGTCGTGCTGGTCGGCGAGGACCAGAACGTCGAAAACCGCGTCATCGCGCTGCCGCCGGGTTTGCCGCCGTCGGCTCTCATCGAAGCAGCGAACTACCTCAACGCCCACGTCCGCGGCCTGTCCATCGATGAGGCCCGTGGCGCGATGGAGCAACAGCTCGCAACCGCCAAGGCCGAACTCGACACGCTCACGCAAAAGGTCATCGAGGCCGGCCTTGCCGAGTGGTCCGGCATGGTCGGCGACCGCCAGAACCTGATCGTGCGCGGGCAGTCGAACCTGCTGAAGGATCTGACCGCGATCGAGGAACTGGAACGTATTCGCAAGCTTTTCGAGGATCTGGAAGCCAAGCGCGACCTGATCCAGCTTCTCGGATTGGCGGAACGGGCCGAGGGCGTACGCATTTTCATTGGATCGGAGAACAAGCTGTTCTCGATGTCCGGCTCCTCGCTGATCGTGGCGCCGTTCCAGGACAACACGCGCAAGATCGTCGGCGTGCTGGGCGTGATCGGGCCGACGCGGCTCAATTATGGTCGCATCATTCCGATGGTGGACTACACGGCCAAACTCGTCGGCCGGCTGCTGACTTGATTTTTGTACGCTTGCGCCCATCATTAAGGACGAATTTGTCCACCCAGGCTGTTTTCGGTGTGTGCGATCGGGTAAGCCGTTCGCGCGCACCTTGAATGCGCGCCGCGTGGCACAAGCAAACCCTTCGTCGACACGTTCGAACGATAACAAGGTACCGAGGCCTTATGAGCGGAAATCCAAACACCGACGATCCGAAATCGATGGCGGATCAGGCACCCGACAACACACCGGATGACGCGGCGGATGTGGCACAGCAGTCTTCGCTAGAGGCCGGAGCATTCGAAGCGCGCATAGCCGAGCTCGACGGTCAGGTTTCCGACCTCACCGACCGGTTGCTGCGTGCGCATGCCGAGATGGACAATATCCGCAAGCGGGCCGAACGCGACAAGACCGACATGGCCAAGTACGCCATCTCGAAATTCGCCAACGATGTGCTTTCCATCGGCGACAACTTTGCGCGCGCCGCGGGTGCGGTTCCGGCCGGTGCCGCCGACCAGGATCCGACGCTGAAGGCGCTGCTCGAAGGCGTCACCATGATGGAGCGCGAGTTCCTCAATGTGCTCGAACGCCACGGCGTGAAGCGCATCGATCCCACAGACGAACCATTCAATCCGCATCTGCACCAAGCGGTCATGGAGCAGCAGAACGCCGAAGTGCCGAGCGGTACGGTGGTGCAGGTGTTCCAGCCTGGCTACACGATCGAGGATCGCGTGCTGCGTCCTGCGATGGTGGTTGTGGCCAAGGGCGGACCGAAAACCGCTGAGAAGCCGTCAGCCGAAGCCGCACCGGATAGTGCGGCAAATGATGACGACAGCAACGCTCAGAGCAACGGCTGATCGTGCAGTTCCGGGCGACATCACGGCTTGGTCACGCGGCGCAGCGTGAGATTGATCCGGCCACCTCCGGGGATGAGATCGGACGTCCCCGGCACCAGCCGGTCGATACCGTGATAGGCCATCCGCGACTCGCCGCCCAGCACGACGACATCTCCCGATTTCAGCGTCAGACGGATTTTCGCGTCGGCGCGGCGGGTGCCGCCAATGTGGAACACAGCATCGTCACCCAGCGAAACCGATACGACCGGCGCCAGCCTGTCCGCCTCGTCGGCATCGACGTGGCTGCCCATCCTGGTTCCCGCGCGGTAGATGTTGATCAGGCACGCCTCGGGCGGCGCCGGATAGTCCGCAACGTCGCCCCATATCTGCATAAGCATCGCAGGGATGTCGGGCCACGGCGCACCCGTAACAGGGTGACTGGCCTGGTAACGATATCCGCCGTCTTTGTCGGTGACCCAGCCAAGCGGCCCGGCATTGGTCATCATCACCGACAAGGGCTTTCCCGTGCGCGGCATCGTCGGTCGATACGGCTGGGCCTGTTCAAAAACCCTTCCAATGGCGCCAAACAGCTGTATCTGCTGCGTCGGATCGAGATAGCCGGCCAAGTGACGAGCCCCCGGTGGCAGCGCCTCAGCTATCATAACGATACCTCATGATTTGAGCCCGGCCGGGCGTTGAAAGACGCCAAGTTTGCTGCCGCATCCAGGCCAGATGTGGAAAGAACGCAGTAAAAGCACAGGCATCTATTTTGTAACAACCTCGTCGACTACTGCCGTTGCAGGCCCAATCACCCCCGCTTATATACCGGCAGATCTACTGCAGAAGCTCCTGGGGGCCGTATCGCCAACCCCGTTCGGGTAGGGGGCTTGCCGGACGCCGAAAGTGATTGGGTCCGGGCGGTCCGCCGTAATGAGAGAGGAATAGACCGATATGTCAAAAGTCATTGGCATCGACCTCGGAACGACAAACTCCTGCGTTGCCGTCATGGAAGGCGGCCAGCCGAAGGTCATCGTTAACGCCGAGGGCATGAACACGACGCCGTCCGTCGTTGCCTTCACGGAAGACGGGGAGCGCTTGGTCGGTTTGCCCGCCAAGCGTCAGGCCGTAACGAACCCCACCAACACGTTCTTCGCCATCAAGCGGCTCATCGGCCGCCGTTATGACGATCCGATGGTCGAGAAGGACAAGAAGCTTGTTCCCTACACCATCGCCAAGGGCGCCAACGGCGACGCATGGGTCGAAGCGCGCGACAAGCAGTACTCTCCGCAGCAAATCTCGGCCTTCATTCTGCAGAAGATGAAGGAGACGGCTGAGGCCTATCTTGGCCATGGCGTGACGCAGGCTGTGATCACCGTTCCGGCCTACTTCAATGACGCCCAGCGTCAGGCCACCAAGGACGCCGGCAAGATCGCTGGCCTCGAAGTTCTGCGCATCATCAACGAGCCCACGGCCGCCGCACTGGCCTATGGTCTCGACAAGAAGAAGGACAGCCGGACCATCGCGGTCTACGACCTCGGTGGCGGCACCTTCGATATCTCGATTCTGGAAATCGGCGACGGTGTCTTCGAAGTGAAGTCGACGAACGGTGATACGTTCCTCGGCGGTGAAGACTTCGACATGAAGCTGGTGTCTTACCTTGCCGACGAGTTCAAGAAAGAGAACGGTATCGATCTGCGCGGCGACAAGCTAGCGCTGCAGCGTCTGAAGGAAGCTGCCGAAAAAGCCAAGATCGAGCTGTCGTCAGCGTCGCAGACCGAGATCAACCTGCCGTTCATAACGGCAGACCAGACCGGTCCGAAGCATCTCACGATGAAGCTGACCCGCGCCAAGCTGGAAAGCCTGGTCGAGGATCTGATCTCGCGCACCAAGGCGCCCTGCACCCAGGCGATCAAGGATGCTGGCCTGAAGGCGGCTGACATCGACGAAGTCGTTCTCGTCGGCGGCATGACGCGCATGCCGCGCGTGCAGCAGGTCGTGAAGGAGCTGTTCGGCAAGGAGCCGCACAAGGGCGTCAACCCGGATGAAGTCGTCGCAGTCGGCGCCGCGATCCAGGGCGGCGTACTGAAGGGCGAAGTCAAGGACGTCCTGCTGCTCGACGTGACCCCGCTGTCGCTCGGCATCGAGACGCTGGGCGGCGTGTTCACGCGCCTGATCGACCGCAACACGACCATCCCGACCAAGAAGAGCCAGGTGTTCTCGACGGCCGACGACGGGCAGACCGCGGTGACCACCAAGGTCTACCAGGGCGAGCGCGAAATGGCCGCCGACAACAAGCACCTCGGCACCTTCGATCTGGTTGGCATTCCGCCGGCACCGCGTGGCGTGCCGCAGGTCGAAGTCACCTTCGACATCGACGCCAACGGCATCGTCAACGTGTCAGCCAAGGACAAGGCGACCTCGAAAGAGCAGTCGATCCGCATCCAGGCCTCAGGCGGTCTCAGCGACGCTGACATCCAGAAGATGGTCAAGGAAGCTGAAGCGCATGCCGGCGAAGACAAGAAGAAGCGCGAACTGGTGGAAGCACGTAACCACCTCGAAGCGCTGATTCACGCCACGGAGCGCTCTGTCACCGACAGCGGCGACAAGCTGCCGGCCGAGGTCAAGACCGAAGTCGAATCCGCCATCGCCTCTGCCAAGGAAGCCGTGCAGGGTGAGGATGCCGAACAGGTCAAGTCGGCGGCGCAGACTTTGGCGCAGGCTTCGCTTAAGATCGGCGAAGCGATTTACGGTAGCCAGCCGCCTGGAGAGGGCGCGGCCGACGGTGAACCTGAGACCGAGAAGAAGTCGAGCGATGGCGACAATGTCGTCGACGCCGAGTTCGAAGAGGTCAAGGATAGCGATAAGAAGAAGTCGGCCTGACACTCCAGGCCGGCCAGGGGCAACAAACGTAACAAGACCCTCGCCAAGGGGAACACGTATCGGCGAGCCTGGATGACCTCCGGGCTCGCACGGATCTTAAATTGGCCAGGGTCTTGCTCGTCCAGCGGGGGACGACAGTCGCCACCTCGCAGACGGATCGGAGCAACGGACGTCCGGAATGGCCAAGCGCGACTATTATGAAATTCTAGGCGTATCCAGATCCGCCAGCGAGCAAGACCTCAAATCGGCATTCCGCAAGCTCGCCAAGGAATGCCATCCCGACGCCAACGCCGGCGACAAAGCCGCCGAGCAGCGCTTCAAGGAATTGGCAGAGGCTTACGAAGCCCTGAAAGATCCGCAGAAGCGTGCCGCCTACGACCAATTCGGCCACGCCGCATTCGACGGCGCCCGCGGTGGTCCCGGCGCCGGTTTCGGGCCTGATTTCGCCGCCTCGATGTCGGACATCTTCGACGATCTGTTCGGCGATTTCATGGGCGGACGGCGCGGCGGTGGTGGCGGGCGTCAGCGCTCAGGCCGCGAGCGGGGCGCTGACCTGCGCTACAATCTCGAAATTACGCTGGAAGAAGCCTATCTCGGCAAGATGGCACAGATCCGTGTGCCAACCAGTGTCGCCTGCGAGAAGTGCTCCGGTAGCGGCTCCAAGCCCGGCACCAAACCGACAAGCTGCCCGACCTGCGCCGGTTTCGGCAAGGTGCGCGCCTCGCAGGGCTTCTTCACCATCGAACGCACCTGTCCGACCTGCCAGGGTCGCGGCGAGATCATCGAAGACCCCTGCACACATTGCTCGGGTTCGGGCCGCGTGACGCGCGAACGCACGCTGTCAGTCAACATTCCGCCCGGCGTCGAGGATGGCACGCGCATTCGCCTTGCTGGCGAAGGCGAGGCCGGATTGCGCGGCGGACCGGCGGGCGATCTCTACATTTTCCTGTCGATCAAGACGCACGAGCTGTTCCAGCGCGACGGCGCCGACATCTTCTGCATGGTGCCGATCTCGATGATCACCGCCGCACTCGGCGGCCAGATCGAGGTGCCCACGCTCGATGGCGGCGTGACGCGGGTCAAGGTTCCGGAAGGCACCGAGACCGGCAAGCAGTTCCGCCTCAAGAGCAAGGGTATGCCGGTGCTGCGCTCCAAGGCGCTGGGCGACATGTACATTCAGGTCGAGGTTGAAACGCCGAAGGCCCTGACGCGGCGTCAGCGCGAGCTGCTCGAGGAATTCGAACGCGAGAGCCACAAGGACACCAGTCCCGAAAGCGCCGGCTTCTTCTCCAAGGTCAAGGAGTTCTTCGACGGACGCGGCGGCTGAGGCTCCGCGCTCCGTACCTCCCGTCATTCGACCGATAATCGCCCCTTACGGTACGACCTGCACATCGCCGTCCTTCACGGTGATGCGTCCGGTCTCCGGCAGTGCGCGAAGGGCGGCGCGATCGACATGCAGCACCGGCGGCGCGTCATAGCCCATTTCCCGCGCCACCAGGCAGCCGACGATCAGGATCGCATCCGCTTCGCCCATCAGCAGCGCGGCCGGCGCCACCTTGTTGTGAATGAGCTCCAGGAACACGTACGACGACGACGACGAGCCAATCGGATTTTCAAGCACCAGAACCTTGTCGCGCACGTTCTGGCCGCGCTGCGGGTGACTGCCCAGAATGATCTCGCCGGTTGCGGGATTGACGCCGCCCCAGAAGCTCAGCGGCGCCGATAGCTTCAACACCGCACCCTGCGCCGCACCGGGATACAGAACGCGCCCGTTTGCCGATACCGCGCTCATGACCACACCCTCTCATCGCGGATAATTCGACCGCTGACGGCCGCTTCAACGCACTCGGCCATGCTGCCGTACACGACAGACCAGCCCGTATTTCCCGGCGCGTAGTTGGCGAACTTGCCCGAGTTGGTCAGCAGCACGCCGA
>JAEZBU010000223.1 GCA_023426855.1 Pseudomonadota bacterium
CCGGGTAGCGCGTGGCCTGCTGCCAGCCGTTGGCAAAGGTTGGAACAGTCGACATCAGTGAAACTCCGCGGTCGGAGGGTTGACCCCTCTATTCTCAGATAAGGCCCTATGAAGCCGAGCCAGCGGCCCGGGTCAACGCCGATGTGGCTTGCATGGCCCGGCCTGCCATGCCTATCAGAAGAATAGCCGAGGGTGAGCGGGTGTCAGAAGGGACGGCGCGCGTACGGGCGCGTCTCAGACGGGCCGGGGAGCGCGACCGATGCGATCACGCACGATCTATGCCGGAGCGGTTCTGCTGCTGCTGGGACTGATCGTGCTGGTGCGCATCGCCGATCCGACACCGATCGTGCGGCTGCGGCTGCTCGGCTTCGATACCTTCCAGCTCGTCGCACCGCGGACGTATGATCCCGAACTGCCGGTGCGCATTCTCGACGTCGATGATCCCTCGCTTGAGCGGATCGGGCAGTGGCCGTGGCCACGTGCCACCATGGCCGAAATCACGGCGCGCCTGCAGGAAGCCGGCGCGGCGGCGATCGGCTACGATATCATCATGGCCGAGCCCGATCGCCCGGTCAGTCTGGATGCCATCAAGCGGCTGCCGGATGATCCGGCAAAGCAGCAGGTGTTGTCGTTGCTGGAGGGACTGCCTTCGGGGGACGATGCCTTCGCCGCGGCCATTGCCGAGGCTCCGGTCGTGCTGGGTTTCATCGGTAGCGACCGGTCTGGCGCAGCACCGGCACTGCGGGCAGGGTTTGCCTTTGCGGGCGATGATCCTGGCCAGTTCGTGCCGACTTTCCCGGGCGCCGTGTCGAGCCTGCCGATCCTGCAGGACAAGGCCAAGGGCTCGGGTTCGCTGAACTGGGTTCCGGAACAGGATCAGATCATCCGCCGCCTACCCTTGCTCGTGCGGGTCGGCGAAGCGGTCTATCCGTCGCTGGCAACGGAGTCGGTGCGCGTTGCGCAGGGGGCGGGCACGATTGTCGTGAAGTCATCGGGCGCCAGCGGTGAGGAGGCGTTTGGGGCCAGCACGGGCGTTGTCGCCATGCGCATCGGTGCCGTCGAAGTGCCGACCGACGCCCAGGGCCAGATCTGGGTGCATTTCACGCCGAGTGACCGGCGACGGTTCATTTCGGCCGCTGACCTGTTGGACGGCAAGGTCGATCGATCCGAGATCGAGGGGCGCATCGTGCTGATTGGCACCAGTGCGGCGGGATTGTTCGACTTGCGCACCACGCCGCTCGATACGGCAGTGCCGGGCGTCGAGGTGCACGCGCAGGCGATCGAGCAGATGCTGCTCGGCACGCATTTACGGCGGCCGGACTTTGCCACCGGACTTGAGATCGTGGCGCTGGTGCTTGGCGGTATGCTGGTTGCGTTTGCGGTCTATATGACCGGCGCAATCTGGAGTGCGCTGATCGGGTTCGCGACACTGACCGGCGCGGTCGGGAGTTCGTGGCTCGCTTATCGCGGTTTCGGCTGGCTGCTCGATCCGGTGTATCCGGCGCTGGCGCTGACGTTCGTTTACATCGCGACGACGGTCTATCTGTACCTGCGCACCGAGGGCGAGCGGCGCCGCGTGCGCAACGCCTTCAGCCACTACATGGCGCCCGCTCTGGTGGCGGAGCTCGCCGCCGACCCGGACAAGCTCAAGCTTGGCGGCGAAATGCGCGAGATGACGCTGCTGTTCTGCGACGTGCGCGGGTTCACCTCGATCTCGGAGAGGCTGGATGCCGAGCAGCTCACGCGGTTCCTCAACCGGCTGCTGACGCCGCTGACAGATTCCATCCTGGGCACGCGCGGCACCATCGACAAATACATGGGCGACGCCATCATGGCGTTCTGGAATGCGCCACTGGATGATGCGGACCACGCGCGCAACGCCTGCAATGCCGCCATGACCATGCTGACCGATGTCGACCGGCTGAACAGCGAATGGGCGGCGGAAGCCAAGGCCGAGGGGCGGCCGCACACGCCGGTCCGTATCGGCATCGGCCTCAATACCGGCGAGTGCTGCGTCGGCAATCTGGGTTCGCAGCATCGCTTCGATTATTCCGCGATCGGCGACGGCGTGAACATCGCCTCGCGCCTGGAGGGTCGCAGCAAGTCTTACGGTGTGCCGATCGTCGTCGGCGAGGCGACGGCTGCGTTGGTGCCGGATCTCGGCTTCATCGAGCTCGACTACGTCAGCGTGAAGGGGCGGGCTGAGCCGTTGCATGTGTACGGTCTGCTCGCCGATGCAGACGGCGCGCGCGGTCCGGCGTTCCTGGAGTTGAAGCAGCGCCACGATGCGATGCTGGCGGCGTTCCGGGGGCGGCGTTTCGATGAAGCGACAAGTCTGCTCGGCGAGGCACGTGTGGCGGCGGGCGACAAGCTGGCGGCTCTCTACGACATCTATGAGGAGCGCATCGCCGACTTCCGGCATACGCCGCCACCTGAAGACTGGGACGGGAGCATCGCGGCGGATTCCAAGTAGGGTATCGCCACGTCTTTGCCGCGAAACGTGGATCGGACGTGTTGCGGATGTCAGTATACATCCATGGGTTGCCGTTCTGCCACGGTAACGAATCCAAAACGGTGCTTAAATGAGCTGTTCATGGGGGAGGTAACGGTAACTATGAAGGCCGCTGGGAGCGGATTCATGATGCGTGTCCTGGTAGCGGTTGTGATTGCTGGTGCTTTGGCGCTGGCGCCGTCGGCATTTGCTGACAGCTTCGATGAGCTGTTTGCCAAGCTTCTGACGAATCCGGATGATCCCGCGCTGAACAAAGCGTTTGCACGTGCTGCAGAGGAGCGCGGCGATATCCGTCACGCGTTCGCGGCCCTGGAGCGCGTCGTCACCAGCAGCCCCGGCGATACGCTGGCGCAGGCCGAATTCGACCGTGTGCGCAATAAAATCCGCCCGGCCGTCACGAACGTTACAGTCCAGGTTGGCGCGAGCTACACTTCAAATCCATTGCATGCGCCGCGCTTTG